>JABJJH010000100.1 GCA_018660965.1 Rhodospirillaceae bacterium
CCGGGATGACGCCGCGCAGCCCCAGCCAGACGCCACGCACATTCACGGCCATGACCTTGTCGAACACATCCATGTCGTAATCGGCCAGCGCCGCGTAGTCGCCGACGATCCCGGCGTTCAACAGTGTGACGTCAACGCCGCCAAAGCGCGCGACCGTGGCGTCGACATAGGCCTGGGACTGGTCCGGGTCGGACACGTCGGCGACCGTGTAGGCGGATTTGTCGTCGCCGATCTCGGAAACGACGCCGCGCAAGGCGTCCTCGTTCACATCGACCAGCATGACCCTGGCGCCTTCGGCGGTGAAGCGCCGCGCCGCCGCCGCGCCGATGCCGCCCGAGCCGCCCGTGATAATCGCGACCTTGTCATCCAACTTGCCCATACCTGTTCCCCCAATAGTATTTCCGATGCCCAAAGCATCCCCGATGCCGGGGGCATTCCCAATGCTGGGAGCATCCCCGATGCGGGTGACGGACGCAAGAACACCGATCCCCCGGCGGGCTCAGTGGGTGATCGGGGAGGAGATTTTGCCGAATTTCCCGTAAGCGCCGCTGGGTTTAGAGTCTGGCCATCAGAGTTTGGGTCGCACGGAGTCCGTGAAGTGGGACATGACGCCGTCATGCCGGGCTATGTCGGGGGAGGTGGCGTTGATGATGATTTCGTCGACGCCGGCGGCTTGATAGGCCTTTATGGTCTCGACGATGTCGTCGGTGGTTCCGGTCAGCGTTATTCGGTCCTGAACGGGCAGGTCGGGCGCCGAATCCGTCACCCGGTAATGCAGGTTGATCGAAAACCGAAGGGGGGACGGATCGCGGCCCGAATCCTTGGTAAGCTGGATGATCTGGCGGCGTCCTTTCGCGAACTGCGTCGGCGATTGCCGAATGGTGTGCCAGCCATCGCCAAGATCGGCCACGCGCCGGTACGCGGCCTTGCTGGCGCCGCCGATGAGGATGGGGGGATAAGGGGATTGCCGGGGTTTGGGTGAAAATTTCAGGCCCTCGTATTGATAAAACTCGCCGGAAAATTTTGGCGTGTCCTGTGTCCACAAGGCCTGCATGGCGCCCAGGACTTCGTTTGCGCGGCGGCCCCGGCTCGCGAAGTCAACGCCGAGGTTTTCGAACTCGTCCTGTGTGGTCGCGACGCCAACGCCAAGGTCGACGCGGCCGCCGGACAGTTGATCGAGCGTGGCCACCGTTTTAGCCAGCCGCGCCGGGTCGTGCCACGGCAACACCAGGACGGATGTGCCCAGCCGCACGGTTTTGGTCGCGCAGGCGATGGCGGTCAGCACCGTCAGGGCTTCGTGATAGGGCTTGTCGCCCAGGCGTTCCGCCACGTAGCTGGAATGAAACAGGTGTTCGGCGACCCAAACGCTGTCGAAGCCGAATTGCTCGGCCTTGACGGCGAGCGCGACAAGGTCGTTAGGGTCCTCGACCCCCTGGTTGTTTGGAATGCTGTAGCCAATCTTCATCGTCCGCGTCCCCCCAATCGTTTGACGCATCACGCCGCGCCCCTCCGCGACAGGCTAGCCGCTCGGACGCTTGTTGGCAATTTCAGGCGCGGCAGGTTTTGCGCCGTCCGTCGTATCGACACCGTTGAAATCTGGACTAATTATGAAATGAAACCTATGGCGAAGAGCCGATCGGCGCCAGGTCAACCTCGGACGAGGTCACGCCCTTCGGATCGACACGGCTTTGAAATTTGTGATTTCAGGAAACGGTCGGGTGTTCACAACGAAAATCGGGCGGCGTCGAATATGAGGCCGCCCGTCTTCGCCATTGTCTCCGATGGGCGGGTTACGCCGCGGAGGAATCGCTGGTTTGGCGATACGCCATCGTACAGTGGCTTTCGCAGTAGGGACGTCCGGTCTCGGCGGATTGCCCGCAAAAATGGAACTCGGCTTCGTCGGGATTTCCAATTGGCCATTGGCACAATCGGTCAGTCACAGGGTTTAAAACGCTTAGACGCGGCTTCGGCGTCTCTGTCCGCGTCGATAATCCCATGCGGTGCGCCTTGCCAATAACGGCGTTACGCGTCACGCCTCCAAGGGTCTCGGCGATTTGCCGCGCCGAAAGTCCCTCGCCCCATAATGTCTTGAGTGTTTCGACTCGTTCTTCCGTCCACTCCATGCCCGGCTCCTTTTGGTGTTGCTTCATGTGTCCGTGCCAGGGAAATTTTCGCTGTCCCTAGATTTGGTATGAAATACATCGATCATTACTATATGCTGTAATTTAACGATCCTCAAGCCAAACAATCGATTCTTCTGTGGAATCTTGTCTGTGGAATCTTGAAACAGCGTAACGGTGTGGACGCGAGATCGGAAATACAGACGCGCGTCTCGGTATAATACGCACGCGCCAAATTGTTGTATCCCGATCATACATCGTAGGCCGCACCTCTTTTATAGAGGCTTGGCGGGGGGGCGCCTACAGGTTTTTCCTGATTTTACGGTGAATCTTTGATTATTCTCGCCGCGCCCTGAACGGGTGAACTGACTGTGTTCCCCGTTAGGGTTATTTGTCCCAATCGCGGCTGAAAATTCCCCCAGCCTTGGATGTGAGGTGGATCGGATAAAGGTAAAATATTCAACTTTAGAGTGTAATTTATTCCGGCGATGGCCAAGCTGGTCGCGCTGCAACGTCTTTAGAGCCACACTCGGCGCAACGCATGTGAACGCCAATTTCCGGCGCTGGTAATGCTGGTCCAAGTCGCCCTAACAATGAAGCAATTGGGATGATCGCGTTGTGGGAGCAGCGATTACACCAACAAAATACACCCACGTTTTTCGTGGATAAATCGCCAAGAGTCGTTGCTTTTCGGCTTTGCTCATCGGCTTCCAGACATGCGCGTTTGATACGTCCCATACGGGCATCCTTGTGCTGGAAAACACCAGCTTAGAGGATTGTGTTCCTGATATAGAACATAACAGGAACATTTGAGGCGCGTCAAGGGTCCCGACGGACAGGACAGTGTCGGATAGACGTTAGCGGCTGGAGACGAGGTGGGGGGCGCGGTTGAAGACGTCCAAGGCGTCGGACAGGGTTCCGGCGCGTTTCAGTTTTCGCTGATTGTCGAAGACGGCGTATTCCGCCCGCTTTCCATTGGTCGATTTCGCAACAGCGAATAACGGGGCGTCGAAACTGTGCCGAAAGACGGAAAACACGGCGACGGACCCATGAAAATCAATGGCGTAATCGCGCCACTCGCCTCTCGCGACATGGCGGCTGTATACATCCAATAGCTGGCGAAGTTCGGGACGGGTGAAAACAATGTTTTGTTTTTTCTTCCGTTTCTTACGGTATTCCGCCAATTCCACCATGGCAGTCATGTTTAACGTCCCTCTTGGGTTTTTCGGGGTGTCATCTGATCGTCTGCGCCCCTGTCTTGTAAGGGTCGGGCGAAACGTAGCAACTTGGTTCGCCAAGCGTCCGGTAGCAATACAGCGGTGGTTCAATGACGGTTCTGGTGAAGGATTTCCGACATAATGGGCCGCCGTCTTCAATGGATTTCAAAAGGTTGCATTCCTGACCGGACGCGTATTCCGCGACATAGTCAATCGGCACCCGGTCGGTATGAATGAAATTCGCGAGGGTGGCGCCTATCAGGTATGCGGATTCGGGACCGCCACATGCGGTAAGGTTGAACGCGAAGGCGATGAAGGCGAAAATGGCGGCGGCGCGAGCGGGACGACAACGTTTGCCGCCTTTAATGCCCGGATCGTAAAATTCGGAAGGTCGAATTTCGCTTGAGTCAGCGCACCGCTTTATGACGTGAGTACGGTTCAAATCCTGCATTCGACCCCACGCATTGAGACAAACGTCAAAATCATCACATTCGTAAGAATATCGTCTGCGTCCTCCGGCCCTGTGTCCGCCAACTGAGCGTCCTCCATTCACCGTGATTGCCTAGAATGATTGTGTCTTATCCTAATCGGGCGCGCAAGAGGCCTCGAAAAGCGCAATTCGTAAAACCACGACAAGCGAAAACCTTGAAAATAGCTGTAAACCGTCGTTTATGACGCTGGTCGTGTTTGCCAGCGACATCCGACAAGGTTATGTTAGCGCGCCTCTTGACGGGGTGGGCGAAGGCGGCTAATCCGCGTTCGTCGTCATCAGGCGATTGATGAAATTTACAAGTATGGTCCGAAACGCCGCATCCGTTGGGGGCGCCGGGCCGGACTAGCAGGAGACGCCCGTGGCGGACATCTTCGACGAAGTCGATGAAGAACTAAAACAGGATAACGCCAAGCAGATATGGGACCGTTATGGCCGGTATATCGCTGGCGCGGCTTTGCTGATTGTCCTGGCGACGGCGGCGAATGTCGGTTGGAAAGAGTATGTCCAAACCCGGCAGGAAGCGTATAGCGAACAGTTCATGGCCGCGTTGTCCATGTCCGGTGATAAAAAGCATGCCGAAGCGGCGACGGCGTTGGCGCAGTTGTCGCGTGACGCCAGCGGTGGCTACGCCACGTTGGCCCGGTTCCGTGAGGCGGTCGAACGCGCATCGGCGGGCGAGACGAGCGCAGCGGCCGATATCTACGACGCGATCGCCGATGATGGCGCGGTCGATACGCTATATCAGGGCCTTGCGGTGCTAAACGCCGTGTTGTTGCGCATTGATGGTGGGGATCCGGCCCAATTGGCGTCAAAATTACAACCGCTTGCATCGCCGGAAAGCCCATGGCGCCACACCGCGGGCGAGCTGATTGCGGTGTTGGCCCTGAGGTCGGGCGACGTAGCCAAGGCGCGCGAAGGTTACCAGAAACTCGCGGACGACCTGAAGGCGCCACAGGGCGCGCGCGCGCGCGCGACGGAAATGCTGCGCACGTTTGGTAAATAGGATTCCGCTGATGGGCACAGGCATGTTCCAACGGGATGGTTTCCGGCGGATCACGGTGGTTTGCGCGCTATTCGCCATACCCGCCTTCGCTATTTCCGGTTGTGATTATTTTGACGAGAAACCGTTGCGCATTCCCGGCGAGCGGATTTCCATCATGTTGTTCGACAACAAGCTCGAACCCGACCCGCGCATTGCGGATCTTCAGGTGCGGCTGCCGCGACCGGTTCCCAACGCTGATTGGTCTCAGCCGGGTGGAAACGCCAGGCACGCCATGAACCATTTGGAATTGGGGGCGAACATTCGCGAAATCTGGCGCGCTGATATTGGCGCGGGGTCCACTGATACGCAACGCCTGCTGGCGCAACCGATTATCGCGGGCGACAAGGTTTTCGCGATGGATAGCGAATCGACCGTGACGGCGTTTCGGCGGAACACCGGCGAATTGCTTTGGGCCATTGATGCGAATATTCCCGACGACGACGATGAAGCGTTCGGCGGCGGCATTGCTTACGCCGATGGTCGTTTGTTCGTGACGACCGGGTTCGCCCAGATTTTTGCGCTCGATGCTGAAAGCGGCAAGGAGTTGTGGCGAAAAAAAGCGTCGGGTCCGATGCGCGCGCCGCCAGCGGTTAAGTCGGATCGCGTCTTTGCGATCACCATCGACAATCAACTGTTCGCCTATTCGGCCAAGACGGGTGAAAAATTGTGGTCGCACGCCGGATTTTCCGAAGTGGCGGGTTTATTGGGCGGCGCCAGTCCGGCGGTGAGCGACGGTGCGGTAATCGCGCCCTATTCGTCGGGAGAAGTTTACGCGCTACGCGTCGAGAATGGCCGGGTTCTCTGGTCCGATAATTTGACGTCGTCGCGGCGCCTTGATGCGCTGTCCAGTCTCGCCGATATCAGGGGCATGCCGGTTGTTGACCGGGGCCTGGTTTACGCTATAAGCCATTCCGGTCGGATGGTGGCGATTGACTTGCGCACCGGCAGTCGCGCCTGGGATCGTGGGCTGGCTGGCGTTGAAATGCCCTGGGTCGCAGGTGAATACATATTTGTCATGACAACCGCCAATGAATTGGTGTGCCTGACACGGCGCGGCGGACGAGTTCGGTGGGTAAGCAGCTTGCCTCGGTACGAAGATTCCGACAATAAGGAGAACCCGATTAAATGGTCGGGACCGGTATTGGCTGGCGACCGTCTGGTGCTTGTCAGCAGCCATGGTGAGGCGTGGTCGATTTCGCCGTACACCGGCAAACCTCTGGGGCGCGTGGAATTGGGAAGCGATGTTTTGATCGCACCCGTTATCGCCGATGGAACGCTTTATTTTCTGACTGAATCCGGTGATTTGATCGCGATGCGTTGACCCTAATTGGGTGCGCTCTTGATTCAGTTCGCCGACGGTTGTTTACAACGTATAAATTGGAGGCGACCGGGACGAGAGTCCGGCGCCCAAGGTAGAACTATTTATGACTCTGTCTGTCGCAATCATAGGGCGGCCCAATGTCGGAAAATCGACATTGTTCAACCGGCTTGTCGGCAAGAGGCTGGCGCTGGTGGATGATACGCCTGGCGTGACTCGGGACCGGCGCATTGGCGCGGGCCGGATCGGTGATCTGAACTTCGATGTGATCGACACCGCCGGGTTGGAAGAGGTCTTCGACGACAGCCTCGAAGCGCGGATGCGGCGGCAAACCGAATTGGCGGTGGCGGAATCTGATGTCACGCTGCTGGTCATCGACGCGCGCGCCGGGCTGACGCCGATGGATGAACATTTCGCAAAATGGCTGCGGAGTGCGTCGGCCTCGGTCATTCTGGTCGCCAATAAATGCGAAGGCGCGGCTGGCATGGATGGTCTGTTGGGGGCCTTCCGGTTGGGACTGGGCGAGCCGATGGCGATTTCAGCCGAACATGGCGAAGGCATGGGCGATTTGTATGACGCCCTGACGCCCTATGCCGATGCGGTGGCGGATGATGGTTTTAGTGCTGGCGATGTCGATGACGGGGAGGAAGAGCTCGATCCATCGCGGCCCATCCAAATGGCGATCGTCGGGCGACCGAATGTCGGTAAATCCACCTTGGTCAACCGGTTGGTCGGGGAAGACCGAATGTTGACGGGACCGGAGGCCGGGATCACGCGGGACGCCATTGCGATTGACTGGACGTATGGCGACCGTTCCCTGCGCCTTGTTGATACCGCAGGTCTTCGCCGTCGCGCACGCGTGAATGACAAGGTTGAACGGTTGTCCGGCGCCGACTCGCTGCGCTCGATCCGGTTTGCCCAAGTGGTGGTTCTTGTCCTCGATGCGGACGATATGCTGGAAAAGCAGGATTTGACGATCGCCCGGCAGACGATAGAAGAAGGCCGCGCGTTGATTGTCGTGGCCAACAAATGGGACGCTGTTCGCGACAAGAAAGCGGCGTTGGAGCGATTACACGACCGGGTTCAAAAATCTCTGCCACAGGTGCGGGGAATCCCCGTGGTGACTCTCTCGGCGCGCACGGGCCAGAATATACAGCGTCTCATGGCGGCGGTGTTCGCCATTTACGAGACATGGAACACGCGTATCCCGACCGCCCGGTTGAACGAATGGCTGCGTCATATGACGGAAAGCCATCCGCCGCCTTTGGTTTCGGGACGGCGCATTCAATTGCGCTACGCAACGCAGATCAAATCGCGCCCGCCGACAATCGCGATCTGGACGTCGCGCCCGGAAGAGTTGCCGGAATCCTATATCCGGTATTTGGCGAATGGATTGCGCGACGACTTTGATTTGCCGGGCGTACCGTTACGCTTGCAGTTGCGGCGGGGCAAGAACCCCTATGCGCCTAAATCCAAA
>JABJJH010000585.1 GCA_018660965.1 Rhodospirillaceae bacterium
CCTCGCGCGGGCCCATCGTCGACGAGGACGCGTTGCTCGATGCGCTCACGAACAAGCGGATTGGCGGCGCCGGGATTGACGTGTTCGGTGTCGAGCCCCTGCCCGCCGATCATCCGATCCGCTCGCTCGACAACACGGTGCTGACGCCGCATATGGGATACGTCACGCGGGACAATCTGGCGGCGGGTTACAGTCAGGCGGTCGAGAACATCGAAGCCTTCGTCAAGGGGGCGCCGGTGCGGGTTTTGAAATAAGTTCGGGGTTTAACCTAGGCGTTCACATCGACGACCAGACGCCCGCGCACCTGGCCCTTGAGGATATCGTTCGCCGCGCCCTGAACATCGCCCAGGCCGATGATGTCGGTCATTTCGTCGAGCTTCTCGAGCGGCAAATCATCAACCACGCGGGCCCAGATACGGACCCGGTTTTCGGCGGGCTGCATCACCGAGTCGATGCCCAGAAGATTGACGCCGCGCAACAGGAACGGCAGCACGGTTGATTCCAGATTGGCGCCGCCCGCCAGGCCGCACGCCGCCACCGACGCGCCGTATTTCATCTGCGACAGGGCGCGCGCCAGGGTGGTCGCCCCGACGGTGTCGATTGCGCCCGCCCAGGTTTCGGTTTCCAGCGGGCGTTTGGACGGTTCCGACAATTCCGCACGGTCAACGATTTGCGCCGCGCCAAGGCCGGTCAGATACTCGCCCAAGGCCGGGCGCCCCGTGGACGCCGCCACGCTATAGCCGCGCTTGGCCAGGATCGCGACGGCGACGGAACCAACGCCGCCCGCCGCCCCGGTCACCAGCACCGGCCCGGCGTCCGGCGTCAGGCCATGGTCTTCCAGCGCCGCAACGCACAGCATGGAGGTGAACCCCGCCGTGCCGACCGCCATCGCCTGTTTCGTCGATAACCCGTCGGGCAGCGGCGTCAACCATCCGGCCTTCACCCGCGCCTTGCCCGCGTAGCCGCCCCAGTGGGCTTCACCGACGCGCCAGCCGGTCAACACCACCTTGTCGCCAGGCTTGTAGGCCGCGTTGTCCGAGGCTTCGACCGTACCCGCGAAATCGATGCCCGGCACATGCGGATAGTCGCGCACCAACCGGCCGATCCCGTTGACGACCATGCCGTCCTTGTAGTTGAGGCCGGAATATTCGACCGCGACCGTGACGTCACCCTCCGGCAAATCATCGGTGGTCAGGGTCTTGATTTCGCCGGTGACCTTGCGGTCGGCTTCATTCAGGACAAGGGCGGGGAATTGACTGCTCATGGTTTTTCTCAATTTTGACTTGAGGGAATTTAAAACGGCGAACGCCGGCCCCGCATTCAGGACCGGCGCGCCTGTTCATCGCACGCGTTTGTTAGCGCAGGGATTCCAGGATGGAGACGTAATTTGCGACCCCGGCCCCGCCCATGTTGAAAATGCCCGCCAGCCTGGCGTCGCGCACCTGCATGTCGCCCGCGTCGCCGCGCAATTGCATCGCCGACATGACATGCATGGACACGCCTGTGGCCCCGATGGGATGGCCCTTCGACTTCAGACCGCCGGACGGGTTGACCGCCAAGCGGCCATCCTTTTGCGCCCAGCCTTCCAAGGTGACGCGGGCGCCTTCGCCGGGTTTGGCCAGCCCCATCGCTTCGTATTCCATCAATTCCGCGATGGTGAAGCAGTCGTGGGTTTCGACAAGGCTGAGGTCATCCAGCGCAAGACCGGCGTTTTCCAGCGCGCCCGACCACGCCCGCGCGGCGCCGTCCAGGAAAGTCATGTCCCGGCGGCTCATGGGCAGATAGTCGTTCACCTGATTGGTCGCGCGGAACACGACCGCCTTGTCCATGGCCAGCGACGTATCCATGTCGGCCAGAACCAGCGCCGCCGCGCCGTCGGACACCAGCGAACAATCGGTCCGCTTCAACGGCCCCGCGACCAGCGGGTTCTTGTCGGAAACGTCGCGGCAGAATTCATAACTGAAATCCCGCTGCATCTGCGCATAGGGATTGGCGCATCCGTTTTTGTGGTTCTTCGACGCGATCCGCGCCAGGGCGTCGGTCTGATCGCCGTATTTCTGGAAATACTGTTGAGCGATGCGGCCGAACACCCCGGCGAACCCGCCTTCGATTTCCGACTCTTCCTTCAGATAGCTCGCCTTCATCAGGATGCCGCCGATTTCCGGGCCCGATGCGTCGGTCATCTTCTCCACGCCAACGACCAGAACGACCCGGCCGCGTTTGGCGTCGAGGAAATTCAACCCCTGATGAACCGCCGCCGACCCCGTCGCGCAGGCGTTTTCCACCCGCGTCGCCGGCTTGAAGCGAAGCGCGTCATTGGCGTGCATCACCAGCGAGGACCCGAAATCCTGCGCGGAAAAGCCGCCATTATAAAATCCGAGGTAAATCGCATCGATGTCCTTTGGCGCGACGCCGGCGTCGGCGATCGCGTCGCTGGCGACCCGCACAATCAAGGATTCAACGTCTTCGTCTTCCAGTTTTCCGAACTTGGAGTGCGACCACCCCACCATGCATGCCGTCATAACTTTACCCTCCTGTAACTCGCAATAATTTTCCCAAAACCGCGAACCCCCGCTCCATCGAATTACGACGTGGCGGCTTCTCCGTCCGGGACGTTCAACGCGTTTGTCGCATCCTCCGCTTCTGGCTCATCAATCGCTTCCTGCTCGGCGTCCGTCCGCCATTCGCACAGGTAGATCGGGACCAGGTCGTCGAATCCCTTCAATTCGTAATCGCCTTTCTTTTCGAAATCGAAATTCTTGCCCGAACACATCTCACGGACCGAACTCGACACGGCGATTTCCCATCCTTCCGCCTTGCTAAGCACCCGCGCCGCCATCTGCACCGGCGTTCCGAAAATATCGTTGTTCTCGTGAATGGGCTCGCCCGCGTTAATGCCAATGCAAATGCCCAGTCCCAATTCGGAATTACTCTGGTTTTCGTAGTAGCAGGATTTTTGAATGGCTTGCGACGCCACGATGGAATCGGTGATTTGCGGAAATGTCGCCATGATCCCATCGCCGGTGTGCTTGATTTCACGACCGCCATGCTGACCGATGGCCTGCCGCACGATCCTGTCATGCGCGTGCACCACCAACTGCGCCGCATCGTCGCCACGCGCCTGGGTCAAGGCGGTGGAGCCGACAATATCGGTGAACAGGACCGCGACGAATTCCTTGACGTTGGCGTCTTCCTTTTGCCGGGGTCGGTTCCAGTCGTCCAGCACCTTATCAAGCGGAATTTCAGCGCCGTCATTCCCCAAATGACTGGCGATGGTGGCGCGCCCGGCCTGGTACATTTCCTGATTTCGCGGATCTATCAGATATTCATCGATATTGGCGCAAAACCCCCGCGCCAGCGCCGCGGACTGGCCAAGCAACTGCATTTGAGAGCTCAGGACTTCCGTAAGTTCGTTTTCGGGCACGCGGTGCTGCATGCCTAGGTAATCCGCGGCTCCAGCCAGGTACAGCGTCATGCCAAACCGGTTGAATGCGTTCAATTCGTGATTGCTTCTGGCCACCGGCTCCAGAGAATCATGCACGAATTTAAGGAGTTCTCCACTAAGTTCATTCGCCGCGCGGCTTGGCGGGGCGATGAAGCCCGGCTCGTCTCCATACGGATCGCTGGCGTCCTGAATGCTGGATTCTGTTTCGACAACCTCACCGTCTCCCGCAAGCGCCCCCTCCGGGACTTCCCCGGAGACTTCCGGCGCTAATTGTTCCGCGAACAAAGGCTCGTCTACATCCCCCTCCACCGTCGCCTCGGTCGTCTCCACCATGGCCGGGTCAACCGCTGTCATCGGCTCCGGCGTTTGGCTTATCGGCGCCAGGCCTTCAGGCGTTGTCGCAGTGACGGACGCGGGCGCAACAATTGGCGCAGCCGCCGCTGACGGTCTCGCCCGGCCTTTGCTCCCACTGAGCCCGCGCAATAATTTCCGCGCACGCGGTATGAAAAATGAAAGGAAGCTAATGACAAACACGGCCACCAGCAGTCCGCGAGCCACATCAAAATGAATGGCAATGCCAATATCGGCCGCATATTGAAGGACGTAATACACGACATAAGACAAGGCGCCGGCGGCCAGCATGCTGAGTATGAGAATGACGCTGAGTTGCGGCATTATCGCGCTAAGCGGAATATCTTGTTTTGGCTCGCTAGACTCGTTGGAGGCGTTGGTGGCAGCGGGCGCGTCGGAGGCGCTGGCGGCAGCGGGCGCGCTGGAGGCGTTGGCGGCAGCTGGCGCGCTGGGCGCGGCATTGGGTTCTTTCGTGGACTTCCCACCACCGCGATTGGCGGGCGCCGCCGCAGCGGCGCGCTTTGGCTGTTTCGACTTTGGGCCTGACTCCTTTTTTGCGCCTTCCGCAGCGGCCCGCTGTTCCGCCTGGGTTGGCCCTCTTTTACCCTCTGAGACAAAACCGCCCTGGCCGGAAATCACGACATCGACAGGTGGCGCCGCCGAAAGTTTCGGACTGTGGTAGATGACCGATTCCCGTGACGAATTATCGGCCGCACTGTAAACTTCGCGAACGACGCACACCGCGCCAAATTGCCCGCTTACGTCAATCCGCTTTGCTTCATCGATACTTTCGTCGCGTTGATCCATGGTGAAATTCGAATGAATTTCCCAACGGCCATTATGCAGCACGTAAATTTCGAGTCTTATGGAACGAGGCGCGTTCACCACGATCCCCTAATGGTTTGATTGGCCAGTATGGTGCGGCGGGTTTTCATATCGTCCAATGATTAAACTATCAGTCATAATATCTCGATAAACTCACGACGAAGCACGCAGCCAGTCCATGGTTTTAGCCGAAACACAGGAGTTTCAGCGTTTTCCACCAACAGTCTATCAAGCATCAACACACATTCATGTCAATTTATACACATTGCGGCAAAATTTGTAGCCAATTCGCCTAACCTGGCGCCGAAAACCAATCCGGAACCGCCGTTAAAGACGCGCCCATGCCGGCTTCCATGGCTTGACGACGGCGTCATCCGCATGGAACGACGCGTCCTCGCCCGCTTTTTCCATGGCGTCCAGCCGAATAAGCGCCATTCCCATACCGTCGACCGAGGACCGAATTTCACCAATATCCCGGTCGCCATCGAAAACCGGTGCGCCCGGCGGCGGCGCCGGCCCTTCGATCCGAACCGGCAGGAGCCGTTTCTTGACGAGGCCGCGGTATTTCGTCCGCGCCGTCAATTCCTGCCCCATGTAACATCCCTTTTGCCAATCGACGCCATGAAGCTCGTCGAAATTGCTTTCCAGCAAAATCGCCTTTTCCACGACGAGATCGCGACTGCCATCGCTCAAACCATGGGACAATCGCTGACGGTCATAGGCGGTCGCGTCCGATATTGCGAATTCCAGGGCCGTCGCCATCCCGATAGCCTCATCCGATGGCAGAATCGCCCGGGCGCCCGCCGCCGCAAGTCTCGGATCGACATAGAGCATCCCGCGGTCCCAAGCGCGTGCGGCCCCGTCCTCCTCGGGCAGAGCAAGCGCCTGTAACGCGCCATCGCCAAACAGGGCGGTGACCGAAAAGCCTTCGACCACGTCAAGCGACACCTTGGCGCGGAGCACATACTTGCGCAGGCGCTGTCCAAGATCCATCAGGCGTTCGGCCTCGCAATCCAGATAGAACGCGCCGTCCAGTTCGATGACGAAAAAATCATGCAGGTATTTGCCTTGCGGGGTGAGAAGCGCCGCCCATATGACCCGATCCGGCGCTACGTGATTAATATCGTTGGATATCAACCCCTGCAAAAATTCGGCGCGATCCTCCCCGCTCACCTTGATGAGGCCGCGATTCTCCAAAACCACACAGGTTCTGTTCATAATGTTCGCCCTTCCGCCTTCGTTCACCTTGATATTCGGATCCCGAATACAGGGCCCCAAATACATGGGCGACGCCGGCCGACTTGGCAAGAGCCGCGCCGGACCGTATAACCGCGCGACGTATTTTGTGCGCCTCAACGCACTCCGATAGGCCGCCTATGCGATCTTTATGGGTCACTTTACAACACCCTTTGGTATAATTAGAGGATGAAATGCGCATCCTGTTCGTCACGGCCAACCGAATTGGCGACGCCGTGCTATCCACCGGCCTGCTGTCTCACTTGATTGCCCAGCACCCCAATGCGCGCGTGACTGTCGCCGCGGGACCGGCGGCGGCTCCCTTGTTCGCAGACTTGCCGGAGCTGGAGCGCCTGATCGTGCTGCGCAAACGCGCGTTTTCACGCCATTGGGTATCCTTATGGTTGGCCTGCGCCACGCGAAAATGGGATATCGTCCTCGACTTGCGCCGGTCGTTGCTGGGCTGGACCCTGTTCGCGAACCAACGTCTAGTGAGTTCAAAGTCAGCGACGACGGAACATCGGGTGCAACAGCTTGGCGCAACGCTCGGTCTCGCGGACAATCCACCGTCGCCGACCGTTTGGACCGGTCCCGTCGCCGAAGCCGAATCGCGAGCCCTGATTCCTGACGGCGCCCCGACCATAGCCGTCGCGCCCGCCGCCAACTGGCCCGGAAAGCAATGGCGGCCCGAACATTTTGCCGCCCTTATCGGCAGACTGACGCAATCCGGGGCCGTGCTGGACGGGGCCCGGGTCGCGATATTCGCCGCAGATCACGAACGCCCCCAGATCGAAGTCCTGCTGAGCGCCATTCCCGATGCGCAGCGCATCGATCTCGTCGGTAAAACCACCCTGCCCACCGCCATCACCTGTTTGCGTCGATGCGCCATGTTTATTGGAAACGACTCTGGCCTCATGCACATGGCCGCGGCGAGCGGCGTGCCCACATTGGGGCTGTTTGGCCCCAGTCGAGTCGAACATTATGCGCCCTGGGGGCCAAACACCGCGTGGGTGCGCACGGTGGAGTCCTACGACGAACTCATCGGCGCGCCGGGTTACGATCACCGCACCACGGGAACATTGATGGATGGTCTGAGCATCGACGCCGCCGAACAAGCGGCTATCGAATTATGGCGGCGCGTCGAAGCACCATGACCGAACGAACCAACGCCCCAAACCCTCATTTAAGTTGCCTCGTCGTCGCGCATAACGAAGAGGCCCAATTGGCTGTCTGCCTGAGCACGTTGACCTTCGCCGATGAAATCGTGGTCGTCCTCGACAAATGCACGGACTCCTCGAAGCATATCGCCGCGCGTTACACGGATCGGCTTATTGAAGGGTCCTGGGATATCGAAGGCGAACGGCGCAACACGGGTATTATCGCCTGTTCGGGCGATTGGGTATTGGAAGTCGATGCGGATGAACGGGTCAGCGAAGCGTTGGCCCTGGAAATTCGCGAGACGATTAATGCCGCGCCGCCGGGTCATTTCCTCATTCCCTATGATAATTATATCGGCGACAGGCTTGTGCGCTATGGATGGGGGGCGGCCTGGGGCGTCAGCGCGACGGTGCGCTTGTTTTCAAAGGACTGCAAACGATGGGGTCCCCAACGGATTCATCCCGCCGTCACGTTGTCGGGCCTTGCGGGGCGTCTGCAAAATCGAATGATCCACTACGTTGATCGCGACATTTCGGATATGATCGCGCGGCTCGACCGGTACACGACGGCGAAAGCGGCGGATTTGCGCGCATCAGGCGATCTTGGCCGGTTCGGCGCGAATATCCGGCGCATTTTTTCGCGGTTTTACAAATGCTATGTCGCGCGCCGAGGCTACCGCGAAGGCTATTACGGATTTCTTATCGCGCTGTTCGCGGGACTGTATCCGATATTGTCGTATCTGAAGGCGCGCCTGGAAACACCATCTGAACAATCCCCGGTCGAAAAGAACAAGTCGCGGAAAGACTCATGACCAAACTGATGCAAATTATGGCCGGCGCCAAACACGGCGGCGCGGAAGCCTTCTTCACCCGGCTCGCCCCGGCGCTCACGCGCGCGGGGGTCGAACAGGAAATCGTCATTCGGCGCAACCCGGATCGCGCGGCTGCACTGCGCGCCGCCGGACTGTCACCCCTTGAATTTCGCCTGGGCGGGTCTTTCGATTTTGCCAGCGCCCACCAATTGAAGCGCGCGGCGCGGCGGTTCGAACCCGACATCGTATTGACCTGGATGAACCGGGCGACGGCGTTCGCCCCTACGGGTCCACATGTGTCCGCCGCCCGGCTCGGCGGTTATTACAAGGTCGAAAACTACCGCCAGTGCGACCACCTGATCGGCAACACGCAAGATATTTGCAAATACCTGATGAACGCGGGATGGCCAAAGGCGCGCATTCACTACATCGCGAATTTCGTCGATTCCACCCCCAGCCCGCCTGTTGATCGCGCGATGTTCGATACGCCCGAAGACGCGCCGCTTTTGTTGGCGATGGGGCGCCTGCACGTAAACAAGGGCTTCGATACGTTGGTTGAAGCCATGCGCGACGTTCCCGCCGCCTACCTGTGGATCGCCGGTGAGGGACCGCTGCGCGAACGGTTGGAACGGCGCGCGGCGCAATGCGGCGTCACCGAACGGGTTCGGTTCCTGGGTTGGCGCGACGATGGACCAGCGCTTTTAGCCGCGGCCAACGCCTTTGTCTGTTCGTCCCGGCATGAACCTTTGGGTAATGTCGTCCTCGAGGCCTGGGCGCATGATTGTCCCGTGATCGCGGTCGAGTCGGAAGGACCCGGCGCCTTGATCGAACACGGCCGCACCGGATTATTGACGCCTATCGACGATTCCAGCGCCCTCGCCCGCGCGATTTCACGCGCGATTTCCGAACCCGACCTGCGGCGCGATTTGGCCGGCGCCGGCAAGGATGCTTTTCGCGCTGACTTCACCGAGGACGCCGTGGTCACGCGATACCTTGAATTCTTTGACGCGGTGACGGGCTGATGTGCGGTATCGCTGGCCTGATGACGCGGGACAATTCCGCGCCCGACGCCTCCATGTTGGACCGCTTCGCCCGCGCGCTTGGGCATCGCGGCCCGGACGGCGAAGGCAAATATCTCGTCGACCCCGTCGCCATGGTGCAGACGCGCCTCGCCATCATCGATTTAAAGACCGGCGATCAACCGTTTTTCGAACCAGGCGGCGCGGCCCTCATCGCCAATGCCGAAATTTACAATTTCCATGAGCTTCGCGAGACGTTGAAGGGCGTAGATTTTACAAGCGCATCCGATTGCGAGCCCCCCTTGCACCTCTATCGCCGCGACGGTCTGGATTTCGTTGACGCGCTGCGGGGCATGTACGCCCTCGCCATTCACGACCCCACCGAAAGCCGACTTGTCCTGACGCGGGATCCTTTCGGGATCAAGCCGCTTTATTATATCGAAACGCCGGATGTCTTCGCCTTCGCATCGGAACCACAGGCGTTGATCGCGGCGGGCCTGACGGCGCCGGTGCTGAATGAACGCCGCCGCGACGAGGTGCTGAACCTGCAGTTCACCTGTGGCCGGGAAACAATCTTCCAGGGGATCAACCGGGTTCTGCCCGGTGAAACGCTGGTCGTGCGCGGCGGCCATATCGTCGAACGGCGACGGCGGCCGGCGATACCGAGCGGGGCGCCACTCTTGCAATCCAGCGACGCCGCCCTGGGGAGCCTCGACGACGCGCTGGAAAACAGCGTCATGATGCACCAACGCTCCGACGTGCCCTATGGGCTATTCCTGTCCGGCGGGATCGATTCATCGGCATTGCTGGCTTTGATGTCCCGGCTGAACGAAAAACCCGTTCAGGCGTTCACCGCCGGGTTCGGGGGCACCGCCGTGAACGACGAACGCGACCATGCCCGGATGCTGGCGCAGTCTGTTGGCGCGGAATTTCACGGGGTCGATTTCACTGAAGAGGATTTCTGGTCGCTGCTGCCGCAAATTGCCTCCAGCATCGACGATCCAGCGGCGGATTACGCCATTCTACCAACATGGAAACTGGCCAGCGTCGCGGCGGAAGAATTGAAGGTCGTCCTGTGCGGCGAAGGCGGCGACGAATTGTTCGGCGGTTACGGGCGATACCGCAGCGCGCTTCGACCCTGGTGGCTGGGCGGCCGCACCATGCGGGCGCGGGGCGTGTTCGACGGTTTGCGGGTGCTGCGCAGCGAAAGCGCGGGCTGGCGGGATGAATTCGCGGCGGCGGAAACCATCGCCACCGCGCCCGAGCGAACGCGGCTGCAAATTGCGCAAGCGACCGATATGGCCGACTGGCTGCCCAACGATCTGTTGACCAAGCTGGACCGCTGCCTGATGGCGCATGGGCTGGAGGGCCGGACGCCGTTTCTGGATTCTCGGATCGCGGAAACCGCCTTCCTGTTGCCGGACCACCTGAAAATTCATAAACGGCAAGGTAAATGGCTGCTGCGGACCTGGCTGGACCGCGTTATGCCCGCCGCGAAACCGTTCGCGAAAAAGCGCGGCTTCACCGTGCCGGTCGGCGAATGGATGAACCGGCGCGGCGCAATGCTGGGCGAGTTGGTGGCGAAGTCGCCCGCCATCCAGGACATCTGCGCAACCGCCGAGGTTCGAAAACTCTACACGTCCGAAAAAAAACGCCCGCGTTTGGCGGGATGGAACCTTTTATTCTACGCCTTGTGGCATCGCCGTCATATCGAAGGCCGCGCGCCCGAAGGCGGCGTCTTCGACACCCTCGCCTCATAGACCCAGGAGTCCTTTCATGGCCGCAACCTTCGACTTAATCATTCACGGCGGAACCTGCATGACGCCTTCCGGACGGGCGGAGACCAGCGTCGGCGTTCGCGACGGCAAGATTGTCGCGATCGGCGACCTTGATCCAAACGCGGCGGCTTCGACCTTCGACGCCAAGGGGTTGCATGTACTGCCGGGCGTCATCGACACCCAGGTGCATTTCCGCGAACCCGGCGCCGAACACAAGGAAGACCTGGCGCACGGCACGAAGGCCGCGATCATGGGCGGCGTCACCGCGATCTTCGAGATGCCCAACACCAACCCGTTGACCATCACGACCGAGGCCATCGCGGACAAGGTGACGCGCGCCAGCGGCCGGGCGTGGTGCGATTTCGCATTTTTCATGGGCGCGGCGGCGGAAAACGCCGACGCCATGGGAACCTTGGAGATGTCGCCGGGATGTTGCGGCGTAAAGCTGTTCATGGGCGCCTCAACCGGCGATTTGCTGGTCGCCGACGACCCAACCATCGAACGTGTCTTGCGGCACGGAATCCGGCGCGTGGCCATTCACGCCGAGGACGAGCCCCGGATGCAGGCGCGCTTTCACATCGCCGAGGAGGCCGCTGACGCGCATGCCCACCCGGAATGGCGCGACGCCGAATCGGCGCGACTCGCCACGGAACGGGTGTTGCGCATCGCCAAACGGACCGGACGGCGCGTGCATGTCCTGCACATCACGACAGCGGAAGAAATCGAGCTGCTGGGGCGCCACAAGGATGTCGCGACCGTCGAATGCACGCCGCAGCACCTGACGCTCGAAGCGCCTGATTGTTACGACCGCCTGGGTTCATTTGCGCAAATGAACCCGCCCATTCGCGACGCCCGGCATCGCGCCGGGCTGTGGGCGGGCGTCCAAAGCGGCGTGGTGGACGTTATCGGGTCCGACCACGCACCCCATACGCGGGAAGAAAAGTCGGGAACCTATCCGAACACCCCGTCCGGCATGCCCGGCGTTCAAACCCTGGTGCCGGTGATGCTGAACCATGTGCATGAAGGACGTCTGACCCTGGAACGCTTCGTCGATCTGACCGCGCATGGTCCCCAGCGCATTTTCAATATCGCGGGCAAGGGCCGCCTTGCGGTGGGCTACGACGCGGATTTCACGCTCGTTGATCTAAAGGAAACCCGGACCATCACCGACGACTGGATCGTCAGCAAATGCGGCTGGACACCCTTCAACGGCATGAAGGTCACGGGATGGCCCATGGCGACCATCATTCGCGGCGCCACGGTCATGCGCGACGGCGCGGTGCAGGATGCGCCCACGGGCGCGCCGGTTCGGTTCCAGGAAACGCTGAACGCCGGTTAGATCATGGAGAACGCATTAATGGACGAAACCGACATCCCCGCGCGGCGGGAAAACTGGGCGACGGCGGAATTCAGCGGCGGCGCCAAATCGGTCATCACCTTGAAAAGCGGCCATGTGCTTGTCGCCGACGAGCCGCCCGGTTTCGCCGGCGGCGCGGGTGGACAGAACGCCGGTCCGACGCCAACCGGGTTTCTGGTCGCCGCCTTCGCCGCCGACATACCCGTTGTGTTGCAACGCATCGCAAAAGAACAAGGGGTCGAGCTGCAATCCATCGATGCGCATGTGACAATTGCGTGGAACCCCCGCGCCATCGCCGGACTTACCGAAGAGTCCGACCCGACGCCGTTCGAAGCCGTCAGCGACATCGCCCTTCGGACAAATGCGAGCCCCGAGGCACTGGAAGCCCTGAAGGCCGATTATCTAAAGCGTTGTCCACTCTACAATCTGCTTCGCAAAAGCGGCTGCGCCATGATAGAAAACTGGGTGATCTTGGACTAACGCGCCAATCACTTAGGATTCAGACCAGACCGCGAGTTCGTAGCCATCCGGGTCGTTGAAGTGGAACCGGCGACCGCCTGGAAATTCGAAAATCGGCTTGACGATATCGCCGCCCGCCGCTTCAACGCCACCCAAAATATTCGCCAAATCTGCGCCATACAGAACCACCAAGGGACCGCCCAAGGTCACGGCCCCCGTCGCGTCGAAGCCGCCCTTCATATGACCATCTGAAAACTCACAATAGTCCGGCCCGAAATCCGTGAAGGTCCAACCGAACGCCTTGCCATAGAACGCCTTCGACCGGGCGATATCGGCGACGTTGAATTCAATATAATCGATGCGGCGGTCTTCGCGCGGCTTTTCCATGACTACGTATCGGCCGCCGTATCAGCCAGAGCCGCTTGCGCCGCCGCTAACCGGGCGATGGGCACCCGGAACGGGGAACAGGACACATAATCGAGACCCGCACGATGGCAGAACGCCACGGAGGCCGGGTCGCCGCCATGTTCGCCGCAAATGCCGAGCTTCAATTTCGGGCGAACGGCGCGACCACGCTCGGCGCCGATTTTGATCAATTCGCCAACGCCGTCCTGATCGAGCGAGATGAACGGGTCGATCGCAAAAATTCCCGATTTTTCATAATCCGCCATGAACGTGGCGGCGTCGTCGCGGCTGATGCCGAATGTCGTCTGGGTCAGATCATTGGTGCCGAAGCTGAAGAATTCCGCCGTCTCCGCGATTTCCCCGGCCATCAGGCACGCCCGCGGCAATTCGATCATGGTGCCCACGGTATAGTTCGGTCGCGTCCCCTGTTCGCTCGCCACGGCGTCGGCGGTACGGTCGATCACCGCTTTCAGAATATCGAGTTCGCGCTTGGTCGCGATCAACGGGACCATGACTTCCAGATCAACCGCCGCACCGGTTTCCTTGGCGGCGATGATAGCGGCTTCGAACAACGCGCGGGCCTGCATTTCGCAAATTTCCGGAAAGGTGATCGCCAGACGACAGCCGCGATGCCCCAGCATCGGGTTCGATTCCTCCAGCCGGATCGCGCGTTGGCGAACCTGTTCAACCGAAACGCCCGCCGCCGCCGCGACTTCCGCGATTTCCGCGTCGCCCTTCGGCAGAAATTCATGCAAGGGCGGGTCCAGCAACCGCACCGTCACCGGCAAGCCTTTCATCAAACGGAACAGTTCGATGAAATCGTCGCGCTGCATCGGCAAAATCTTGTCCAGCGCCGCCCGGCGGCCCGCCTCGTCGGATGCGACGATCATTTCACGCACCGCGACGATCCGCTCGCCATCGAAAAACATGTGTTCGGTCCGCGACAACCCGATTCCGTCGGCGCCGAAACGAAGCGCGGCGCGCACTTCTTCCGCCGTTTCCGCATTGGTGCGCACACCCAGCGTGCGAATATCGTCCGCCCAGGACATCAGGACGGCAAAGTCATCGGATAACACAGGTTCGATGGTCGCGACCTCGCCCACCATAATCTCGCCGGTCGATCCGTCGATGGTGATGACCTCCCCCGCGTTCACGGTCAAATCGCGGACATACAAGGCGTTGGCCTGATAATCGATGCGCAATTCACCCGCGCCCGCGACACAGGGACGGCCCATGCCGCGCGCCACGACGGCGGCGTGACTGGTCATGCCGCCCCGCGCGGTCAAAATGCCCTTTGCGGCGTGCATGCCGTGGATGTCTTCCGGACTGGTCTCTATCCGGACAAGCAGAACCGCCTCGCCCAGGCCCGCGCGCTTTTCGGCCTCATCGGCGGAAAACACCACCGCCCCGCAGGCCGCGCCAGGCGACGCCGGAAGCCCGCGCGCGATGACGTTTCGGTTCACGCTGGGGTCCAATGTGGGGTGCAACAACTGGTCCAGGCTGGCCGGTTCAATTCGTCCTACCGCCATCGCCTTGTCGATCAAGCCTTCCCGGGCCATGTCCACGGCGATTTTAAGGCCGGCGGCGGTCGTGCGCTTCCCGTCCCGGGTTTGCAGCATCCACAGCTTGCCTTGTTGCACCGTGAATTCAATATCCTGCATATCGCGGTAATGGGCTTCGAGATTGCCCCGCACGTCGAGAAGCTGTTTGAAGATGTCCGGCATGACCGCTTCCATCGACGGCGCCTTGGAATTGTTTTTCGTCTTGCCGTATTCGGTCAGGTGCTGCGGCGTGCGGATGCCCGCAACCACGTCCTCGCCCTGAGCGTTGACGAGATATTCGCCGTAAAACGCGTTCTCGCCGGTCGAAGGGTCGCGCGTGAACGCGACGCCGGTGGCGCAGTCGTCGCCCATGTTGCCGAACACCATGGCCTGCACGTTCACCGCCGTGCCCCATGCTTCGGGAATGTCATGCAAGCGTCGATACGTCGTTGCGCGGGGAATGCGCCAACTGCCGAACACCGCGCTGATAGCGCCCCAAAGCTGTTGCCGGGGGTCTTCGGGAAACGGCGTCCCCAGTTCTTCCTCGACCTTTTCCTTGTAGGCCGCAACCAGATGCTGCAAATCGTCGGCGTCCAGTTCCGTGTCCAGGGTAATGCCACGATCTTCCTTGTGCATTTCGAGGATGTCCTCGAAATAATAATGCTCAACGCCCAGCACGACGTCGCCGTACATCTGGATAAACCGGCGGTAACTGTCATAGGCGAAACGCGGGTCGCCGCTTTTCGCGGCCAGCCCCTGCACGGTGGCGTCGTTCAGCCCCAAATTCAGCACCGTGTCCATCATGCCGGGCATCGACACGCGCGCGCCGGAACGAACCGACACCAGCAACGGATTTTCCGGGTCGCCGAACGCCATGCCCACCGCGCGTTCAACCTCTGTAAGCGCGGAATTGACCTGGGCCTTCAAGGCGTCGGGAAATGTTTCGTCATTGTCGTAATAATGGGTGCAGACTTCGGTGGTGATTGAAAATCCCGGCGGCACCGGCAGTCCGAGATTACACATTTCCGCCAGATTGGCGCCCTTGCCGCCCAGCAAGTTGCGCATGTCGGCTTTGCCTTCCGCCGATCCGGCGCCAAAGCCGTAGACCCACTTCGTCATTCTCTAACCCTCGATCTGGCTGAAATCCGCGACGCTATTCATTACCCAAGTCATATATGCGAGCAAGCAGAGTCTGTTCTTCCGCACAACGGGATCGTCGTCGTTTACGGTCACCGTGTCGAAAAAGGCGTCGACCGGACGCCGCAACCCGGCCAGCGAGGCCATTGCGCCCGCATAGTCTTCGTCCGTCGATTGCTGCGTCACGATTGTCTCGGCGTTCCGCAAGGCGGTGTGGAGTCCGTCTTCGTCGCCTGCCGCCAGCGATGGATCGTAATCGCCGCGTTGAAAGCGAACGCCGTCCTTTTTCTCTTCGATCCGCACGATATTGGCGCCGCGCCGGAAGGCGGTCAGCAGATTGCCGCCATCTTCGCTATCCAGGAACCCGGCCAGCGCATCAACGCGCGCCAGCAGGCGCACCAGATCATCCTCGTCGCCAATTGCGAACACCGCCGCGACCAGATCGTGCCGAACCCCGCGTTCGCGCAAATGCACCTTCAGGCGGTCGGCGAAAAACGACAACAGATCGCGCGCCGCGGCGCGGGCCGTTTCCGCCGGATCGGGGTCGTCGCGCAAACAAATTTGTTCGTCCTGATACAACCGCATCGCCGATGCGAACGCCGTCATCAGATTGAACCGCAGGTTATTTTCCAAAATCAGCCGAATGACGCCCAACGCGGCGCGGCGCAAGGCGAAGGGGTCCTTCGATCCCGTCGGCTTTTCGTCGATCAGCCAGAACCCGACCAGGGTGTCTATTTTATCGGCCAGCGCCACCGCTGCCGAATTGGGCGCCGTCGGGCAGGAATCGTTCGGCCCCACCGGCGAATAATGTTCCGCGATGGCGTCCGCCACCACCTGCGACTCGCCTTCGCCCAGCGCGTAATATCGCCCCATGACGCCCTGTAAATCCGGAAATTCCGCGACCATGCCGGTGACCAGATCGGCCTTGCACAACGTCGCGGCGCTGCGCACGGCGGCGCGGTCCGCACCGGGAATATTGTCCACCAGATCGGTCGCCAGCGCGGTGATCCGCTGCACCTTTTCCGCGACCGTGCCCAGCTTGGCGTGAAAGACAATGGCGCCCAGGGCCGGCGCCCGGTCTTCCAACCGGGTGCGACGATCCTGATCCCAGAAGAATTTGGCGTCGGACAAGCGCGCCCGCAACACCCGTTCGTTGCCCGCGATGATGGCCGCGCCACCATCAGCGGCGTCCATGTTGGCGACGAACCCGAAGCGCGGGGCCAGCGTCCCGTCGCCGTTCAACAGCGAAAAATATTTCTGGTGCGCGCGCATCGACGACGTCAGCGCTTCGCCCGGCAACGCCATAAATGCCGCACCGATGTCGCCCAGCAACGGAACCGGCCATTCGACCAGCCCGGCCACTTCATCCAAGAGCGCCGGGTCGTCTTTAATACGCAGCCCTTCGGCGGCGGCCTGTTCGGTCAATCCCGCTTCGATGACCGACCGGCGTTCGGCGGGGTCCAGCATGACATGCGCGTCGCGGAGTTTTTTTGTGTAATCGGCGAAGGACGTGACCTCGATGGAGGCGGGCGCCAGGAAACGGTGGCCAACAGTTTGGCGGCCTGCATGTATTCTACGAAAAATCTCATCAGAATTGGGTTGGTTCATTAATTCCACAACATGTTGAAGTGAACCATCGCCATCCTTTAAGGCTTTGCCTCGCGTCAAATCGTATTCAAGGTCCAGATCCTGACCACCCAATATCCCAATTATAGAGTGTAGCGGTCGAACCCAGCGTAATTGGGTGTCGTTCCAGCGCATTGATTTTGGCCACGGCACAGCATCAATTGCCTCACGTAACAACTCAGGCAAAACACGGCTCGTCGATCCGCCTTGCTTTATTTGAACCGCGAACCACACCTCGCCCTTGCCAGTGTCGCGTTTTTCGCACTGATCCAGCGAG
>JABJJH010000098.1 GCA_018660965.1 Rhodospirillaceae bacterium
CGCGTTACAAGCAAGACATCAAGGAAGCGAGGACTTAAGTCATGAATATCATCGAACAACTCGAACAGGAACAGGTCGAAAAACTGACCGCCGAGCGGCCCATCCCCAAGTTTCAGGCGGGTGACACGCTGCGCGTCAACGTGAAGGTCGTGGAAGGAACGCGCGAACGTATTCAGGCGTTCGAAGGCGTCTGCATCGCCCGTAAAAACGGCGGCGTGAACAGCGCCTTCACCGTGCGCAAGATCAGCTACGGCGAAGGTGTGGAACGGATATTCCCGCTCTACAGCCCGCGGATCGACTCCATCGAAGTCGTGCGCCGGGGATCGGTGCGCCGCGCCAAGCTGTATTACCTGCGCGGTCGCCGGGGCAAGGCGGCGCGTATCGCCGAACGCGTCACACATCGCCGCACCGATGCGGCGGAAGACCAGCCAAAGAGCTAAACCGCGCCGCGCGGGCTAAACCGGTCGGCCGGAAGAACATCATAGAGGGATGAGAGGGAGAACGATGTCGAAACCCCGCACGTTGTTTGACAAAATCTGGGACAACCATCTGGTTGAAGTCCAGGAAGACGGCACTTGCCTGCTGTATATCGACCGGCATCTGGTGCACGAAGTCACCAGCCCGCAAGCATTCGAGGGGCTTCGCAACAGCAACCGCCCGGTGCGCCGTCTCGACGCCACACTGGCCGTTATCGACCACAACATCGCCACTGAACGTAGCGGCGAGGTCGAGGAAGATTCGCGGATTCAAATCGAAACCCTGCGCGAAAATTGCGCGGCCTTCGGGGTCGAACTGTTCGAAGTCGACGACCCCCGCAACGGCATCGTTCACATCATCGGGCCGGAACAGGGCTTCACCCTGCCCGGCAACACCATCGTTTGCGGCGACAGCCACACCGCGACCCATGGCGCCTTCGGGGCGTTGGCGTTCGGCATCGGCACGTCGGAAGTCGAACACGTCTTGGCGACGCAAACCTTACTGCAGCAACCGTCCAAGAACATGCGCATCACCGTGAACGGCGATTTGCCGTTCGGCTGCTCGGCCAAGGACTTGATTCTTGCGGTTATCGGCAAGATCGGCACGGCGGGCGGCACCGGCCATGTCATCGAATACGCCGGTCCGGCAATTCGGGCATTGTCCATGGAAGGCCGCATGACGGTCTCCAACATGACCATCGAAGGCGGCGCACGCGCCGGTCTGGTGGCGCCGGACGAGACCACGTTCGAATACGTCAAGGGCCGCCCGATGGCGCCCAAGGCCGCGGCCTGGGAACAGGCGGTGTCGTTCTGGAAGACGCTGCCGTCGGACGAAGGCGCGGTCTATGACAAGGAAGTCGTCATGGACGTGTCGGAAATCGACCCGCAGGTGACCTGGGGCACCAGTCCGGAAAACGTCGTCGCCATCACCGGCAAGGCCCCCAACCCGAAGGACGCCGAAACCGAAGTCCAGCGCGAAAGCATGCAACGCGCGCTTGATTACATGGGCATCCAGCCGGGCACGAACATGACCGATGTCGAAATTGACACGATCTTCGTCGGCGCCTGCACCAATGGCCGGATCGAGGACATTCGCGCCGTCGCGGAAGTCGCCAAGGGCCGCAAGGTCCACGAGGGCATCCGCACACTGATCGTTCCGGGCTCGGGTCTGGTGAAGGAACAGGCGGAGCAGGAAGGCCTGGACAAGATTCTGATCGAGGCTGGATTCGACTGGCGCGAGCCGGGCTGCTCCATGTGTCTGGCCATGAACGTCGACCGGCTGAAACCGGGCGAGCGTTGCGCGTCCACGTCCAACCGGAACTTCGAAGGCCGGCAAGGACGCGGAGGCCGCACGCATCTGGTCAGCCCCGCGATGGCCGCAGCCGCAGCCATCACCGGAAAGCTCACCGACGTTCGCGAGTTGATGAATAGCTAATTCAGACAGGGAAACGAGGGTTAAAGCCGATGGATAAGTTCAACAAACTTACCGGCGTCGCCGCGCCGATGGACATGGTCAACATCGACACCGACAAGATCATCCCCAAGCTGCATTTGCGCACGATCAAGCGCACCGGCCTTGGCAAAGTGGTGTTCGAGGAGATGCGCTTCAACGAGGACGGTTCGGAGAAGCCCGAATTCGTGCTCAATCAGGAACCGTACCGCAACGCCAAGATCATTGTCGCGGGCGATAATTTCGGCTGCGGGTCGTCGCGCGAACATGCGCCCTGGGCGTTGCTGGATTTCGGTGTCCGCTGCGTCATTTCCACCAACTTCGCGGACATTTTCTACAACAACTGCTTCAAGAACGGCATTCTGCCGATCCGCGTGTCGAAGGACGAACTCGACGCCCTGATGGCCGACGCCCGGGACAAGGAAAACCCGGAACTGACGGTTGATCTGGAAAGCATGGAAATCCGGCGCCCGAATGGCGGGGTCATCAAATTCGACCTCGATGAATTCCGTCGGGAATGCCTGCTGGACGGTCTCGACGATATCGGGCTGACGATGAAGAAGGAAAAAACCATCGACGGCTTCGAATTCAAACAGAAGTTGTCGGAGCCCTGGCTGTATCGCGAACCGGCCGCCAGCTAGTGGTCAGATCCGCGCATCTTTAAGATAAGAATAAACGTAAGGGAGTCGACATGGTCGCCAACAAATCGCTGTTAATTCTGCCGGGCGACGGCATCGGTCCGGAAGTCATGGGCCAGGTCCGGCGGGTTGTCGATTGGTTCGACCGACGCCGTTCGGTGACGTTCAACATTTCCGAAGGTTTGGTCGGCGGCGCGGCGTATGACGCCCATGGCACACCATTAACGGACGAAACCATGGCCGACGCCATGGCCGCCGACGCGGTATTGTTCGGCTCCGTCGGGGGACCGAAATACGACGACGCGCCGCGCGACCTGCGCCCGGAAATGGGGCTGCTTCGCCTGCGCAAGGAAATGGATTTATTCGCCAATTTGCGACCGGCCCTGGTGTTCGACGCGCTTATCGACGCATCCACCTTGAAAGAGGACGTCGTTCGCGGCCTTGACCTTCTGATTGTGCGGGAATCGACCAGTGGCGTTTACTTTGGCCAACCGCGCGGCGTGGAGACGCTGCCGGACGGGCGGCGCCGCGCCTACGACACCCAGGAATACACCGACAGCGAAATCCAGCGCGTCGCGGCGCTCGCCTTTGAATTGGCGCGCCAACGCGGCAACCGCCTGACGTCGGTCGAAAAAGCGAATGTCATGGAGACCGGCATTTTCTGGCGCGAAATCGTCACCAAACTGCACGCCGATTCCTATTCCGATGTCGAACTCGATCATATGTATGCGGATAACTGCGCCATGCAGTTGGTGCGGAATCCCAAGCAGTTCGACGTGATCGTCACCGACAATCTGTTCGGTGACATCCTGTCCGATTGCGCGGCGATGCTGACCGGGTCGCTCGGCATGTTGCCGTCGGCCACGTTGGGCGCGGTGGATGATAGTGGTCGGCGCCGGGCGCTGTACGAGCCGGTGCATGGCAGCGCGCCGGATATCGCGGGCAAGGACATGGCCAACCCCATCGCCTGTCTTCTAAGCTTCTCAATGTTGCTGAAGTATTCCTTCGGCATGGACGAAGACGCGGCGTTGATCGACAACGCGGTTCAAAATGTGCTGGGCAGTGGCGTGCGGACGGCGGACATCATGTCCAAGGGCGCGGCCCGGGTCTCGACCTCGGTCATGGGCGACGCCATCATCCGCGAAATGGACAAACAGGCGGCGTAAATCGCCAAAGCGGCCCCCAAACCGGCCCGACGCCGGATTCAGGACGGGCTTGATTCCAGACGCCCGAAGGCTTAGGGTTTCCGGGTCATTATTCGGGAGATTATTGATGCGTACATTCATCGCGACAGCAATCGTCACCACCGCGTTCGTTTTCGCGGCCCCGGCCTATGCCGATTGCAGCGGCCATGCGAAAACAGCGGCGCAAACAATCTCGAAACCACTCACCACCCCGGTCGTCACGACCGATAGCGCCGTAAAGACGCCGGTGAGCGGAAAAACCAGTGGATAGATAATCATCCCCAACAGTCTTGGTTACCGGATGGACGAGGGGGAAACTCCTCGTCTTTTTTGTTGCCGGTAGGAAATTTAAGTCACACCGCGAATCAAACGATCTTATCAAAATAGCCTTAATAGAGTTGGAAGCAGGATATGGGGTACAAAGTTGCTGTCGTCGGGGCCACGGGCAATGTGGGCCGCGAAGTGTTGACGACATTGTCGGAACGGTCGTTCCCGGCCGACGAAGTGATCGCGCTGGCGTCCGAACGCTCAGCGGGTATGGAAATTTCGTATGGCGACAACGGCACTCTAAAGGTGCAGAACCTCGAAACCTATGATTTCAAGGGCGTCGATATCGTGTTGTCGTCGCCCGGCGCCAGCGTATCGGCCATCCATTCGCCGCGCGCCGCCAAGGCGGGCGCGGTCGTGATCGACAATACGTCGCAATTCCGCATGGACCCGGACGTCCCGCTGATCGTGCCCGAGGTTAACGGCCACATGATCCACGAATATGGCAAGCGGAACATCATCGCCAACCCGAACTGTTCAACCATTCAGATGGTCATGGCGTTGAAGCCGCTGCACGACGCCGCGACGGTCAAACGCGTCGTGGTGTCCACGTATCAATCGGTGTCGGGCGCGGGCAAGGCGGGCATGGATGAGCTGTTCAACCAGACCCGGGGCATCTTCGTCAACGACGCCGTCACGCGCGAAGAATTCACCAAGCAGATCGCCTTCAACGCCATTCCCCATATCGACGTCTTCATGGATGACGGATCGACCAAGGAAGAGTGGAAGATGATGGTCGAGACCAAGAAAATCCTCGATTCCAAGATCAAGGTCAGCGCCACCTGCGTCCGCGTGCCGGTGTTCATCGGCCATGGGGAAGCGGTGAACATCGAATTCGAACGCCCGATTTCCGCCGAAGACGCGCGCCTTGCGCTGCGCAACGCCTTGGGGATCATCGTCGTCGATCATCAGGCCGACGAAGGCTACGTCACGCCGGTGGAATGCGTCGGCGAGGACGCGGTGTATGTCAGCCGCATTCGCGAGGACCCAACGGTTGAAAACGGGTTGAGCCTGTGGGTCGTGTCCGACAACCTCCGCAAGGGCGCGGCGTTGAACGCGGTGCAAATCGCCGAAGCGCTGGTCCGGGGGTATCTCGACAAGGCGGCCTAGGCATGACGCCGCCGGAGTCACCGCCCCCCCAATCGGTAGACGAGATGCGCCGCGCGCTGGCGGCGGCCTTCGATGACGCCGCCGACCACCACCGAGACGGGCGCTTTCCGGAAGCGATCAAGCTTTACCAGCAAGTCCTGAAGCGCGACCCGCGCCACGCGTCGTCATGGATCAACATGGGCGTCGCCTTGCGCGCCGCCGGTCAGGTCGACGCCGCCGCCGCCAGCCTGCTTCGC
>JABJJH010000639.1 GCA_018660965.1 Rhodospirillaceae bacterium
GAACCACTTTACAGTACCTTGCGGCATATCCACTTCCTCTATCTCTGGGTAGTAAAAAACGCCTACCACAACATGTCGTAGGACGAACCAAGAAGTACAACTCTGTCTAGGAGTTACGCGGATTGGCGTCGCAACGGTTACCGGAGCCCACTAGGCTGAATGTGTATTCCTGGTTAATTTTTGAGCCGAATAAAAAAATATGCAAGTAAAATAAACACATTGTTGGAGACTTCGCCCGAGAGGCCGCCTGACGAAAAGTTGCCCCTAATCGTTGCGGTAGTGTGGAGGTGCGTTGCATGAAATGCGCGGCGCGATAACATGTGGCGAAACGAATTTGGCATCTCTTTGAGATGAATTTGTGAATTAAGGGGGAGATGAGGCCATGAGTTGGGATTTTCTGACGGTCGAGCGGGAGGGGGCGGTCGCCATCGTGCGGATCGACCGGGGCGACGGGTTGAACGCCATGTCGGCGAAGTTGCTGCGTGAGTTAACCGAAGCGGCGCGGTCTTTCGAGGATGATCTGGAGACGTCGGCGATTATCCTGACCGGGACCGAGCGGGCGTTTTGCGCCGGGCGCGATTTGCGCGATCCGGAAATCGTGGCCAACAACGCCAAACCGATGTTGGAGCGGCGGCGTCTGGCGGGTGGCGGCGCGCGGCTGTGTCAGGCGTGGGAAGATTTGGAGGCGTTGACCATATGCGCCGTTGAAGGGTTCGCCGTCGGCGCGGGACTGGCGTTGTCGCTCGCCTTCGATTTGCGGATCATGGGGAAAGGCGCGCATTTTCGCGCGCCCGAAGTCGCCCTTGGCCTTAGCATGGCGTGGGGCTCCATTCCCCGATTGATAAATCTGGTCGGCCCGGCGCGCGCCAAGCAAATTCTGGTGCTCTCAGACAAGCGCGTGGGCGCGGAGGACGCCGCCGCCTGGGGCTTGGCGCAGGAAGTGACGCCCGATGGCGCCGCCGCCGCGCGGGCGTTGGAAATCGCGCAGGAAGCGGCTGCGATGCCGCCGTTGACGGTGCGGTTGACCAAACAAGCGGTGAACGCCGTCGCCAACGCCACGGCGCGGGCGTCTATTTACATGGATACCGAACAGGTGGTGCTAAGCGGCATGACCGACGACCACAAGGAAGCTGTTGCTGCGTTCAAGGAAAAGCGGAAGCCTCGATTTACCGGCGCTTGAGCTCGGTTTGGCGGGTAAAGCGTCATGCTTGATTGAAAATTTATAATACTCGACTGAATATATCGGGAAACATAAAGGTGAAATGAAAACAAACGTGGCTGATATTTCATCCGGGATCTGGTGCGGACAGACGCTGTGATCGCTACTGCGTGAATTTATTATTTTGTTTACTTGATAATGTCGGTGGCCATAAATAAATATCTATTTAGTTAGTTGTTTGGGTGCATTTTTTGTTTGCGGCGCCACTAAGTGCCAGAAAATATTTATATTTAATGAGGTGTTTTAACATGGAGACCTCAAGCGAAGAACGTCCGAGCCGCGATGATAAAGATTCTATCTTCATCCTGCCGCTGTCGACTCTGCCCATTGTTAGCCCGAGCCTTCGGAAGGCCCGACTCATTAAGAATTCCCAACTTGAGGGCGTCGTTGAATTGTTTTCCGGCGAAGGCACGGGAAGCGGTCAGGTTCTTCCGAGGGATTTGGCGAATATTTTTCAATTCGACGATAAATCCAAAAAAGATTCGGGCATTGTGCAGCAGGTTAGCGTTTTGCCTAGTTTCGACGTGTACAGTCTGCGCATTGAACTCCGGAAACTGAATATCGATGTCGATAACGACGAAAATCTTCGCCTGTCCCAGGAACAGACGCGGCGCCTCAACACGAACATGAAGGAATTTATTACGCCGCTGATGACGACGGTGTTTGGGGTTGCTGCGGGGCAAACGCGGAATGTGCGGGATCTGGTTTCGTTGATCGGCAACGCGGACCAGGGTAAAGCGCGGCAAAATCTGATGAAGCTTTCCGAAAAGCTAGGGGTGCATTACACGGCGATCCCGAATTTTCTCCAGGACTATGGCGATGTGTATTTATCGCTTGCCTACTATCAATTCTGTTTGGATCAGGTCAAACCGGGCCTCGAAACTTTTTTCGAATGCGTGGCCGAAATTCAACGAGATCCTCAATTTTCCAGGCACGCTGGGTTTTTGCAGACCAGTGAGATGGTGACGACCAAATTCCGAGACATGTTTGAGCAAACGAGCTCCGTCTTGAACATATTCAAGACCATCACCGACGATATGTGGGTTGATATTTCAGGCCACAAATTCGAGATCGTGGAATCGTCGATCCAGGAATGTCAGACCAAAATCGGCGCGGCGTTATGCGCCTTGACGGTTAAGATGTATGCCTGGAATGTGGAGTTTCCGGATCGGAGCCGTAAAAACTATGCGCGTCAGGCAGGGTTCATTATGGGCGAAATGCGCCAGGGCATCGACACTGTTGAGCCCATAGGGTTCGTGGACTTCTCCTTATGAAGGGTGGAGGTCGGAAGTGTAACGCCGGACCGATATTAATAAAATTTGTCATGCAAATGGTTGATGCAGGGGGATTGTTAATTTTATAAATTTAAATAATGAAGAATTATACAATTTATTATATTTTTTTGCACAGCAATCTACGATTAACGAGTATCATTTCATATGAACAATTTAAACCGAGCCGCTGAGGACCGAACGGTCGAGGAAGACGGCTTCGTTAACAACGATTCTCTGTTTATATTGCCATTGTCAGTTCTGCCCCTCGCCAACCTGGGCCTGCGAAACGCCCGCCTCATCAAGAATTCTCGGCTGGAAGGGGTGGTCGAATTGTTTTCCGGTGAAGGCACGGGAAGCGGTCAGGTGCTGCCCGGGGATCTGCATGAAAATTTCCAATTCGAGGATAAATCCGGGCAGGATCTGGAAATCGTGCAACGGGTCGCCAACTTGCCCAGCTATGATGTGTACAGCCTGCGAATAGGACTTCGAAGCCTCAACATCGACGTTGATAACAATGAAAACCTTCGCTTGTCCGCAGATCAGGTCAGTCGCCTCAACGACAACATGCAGGGCTTTATCACGCCGCTCATAAATTCGGTGTTCGGGGGCGACTCCGGGCAAACGCATAGTTTTAAGGATTTAGTTTCACTTATTGGCGGTTCGGATCAGGAAAAGGCCCGTGAAAACCTGATGAAGCTTTCCGATAGCCTGGGGGTGCCCTATGCGGTAATTCCGAATTTCCTCCAGGACTATGGCGACGTTTATATGTCGCTCGCCTATTATCGATTTTGTTTGGACCGCATCAGGCCAGGTCTCGCGAATTTCTTTGAATGCGTGGGCTTTATCAACCGGGACCCGCAGTTTTCCGACAACAAAAGCATTTTGCATGCCTGCAATGAAATATCGGCCAAATTTCGCAACATGCTCGACGAAACCAATTCCGTTTTGGACATCTTCAAGACAGTCACGGACGATATGTGGACTGACATCTCGGGCGAAAAATTTCAAATTGTGGAAGCGGCGATCAGGGAATGCCAAGTCCAGATTGGCGCGGCGTTATGCGCTCTGACGGTTAAAACCCATGCCTGGAACGCCGAGTTTCGGGAGCAGGGCGATTCAAATATGTTGCGGAAAGTAGAATTCCTCATGGGGGAGATGCGCCAGGGGATAGACACCGTTGAACCAATCGGTTTCGTGGATTTCGCCAATTCCGTGGAGATTTAACGTCGGCCACTGGCCAGCCGGATAGAATCTGGATGCGCGCGCAGGCGTCCCATCGCCACGACACCCAGGATGGGGCCAATGGCCAACACCGTGAAGGCGTAGCGCCATCCCATGGCGTCGACGGCGACGGGCATCAGGTGAATGGTCGCCAGCGTCAGCAGGAACCCCATGGATGTCTGAACCGTCAACATCGTGCCGACGCGGTCCGGCGGCGCCAATTCGACGACGCTGGCGGAAAATTGCGCGGAATCGGCCACCACCGCAACGCCCCATATCACGCACAGCAGGAACAAGGCCAGAGGGTCGCCGCCGAATAGAAGTCCAACGCACAGGGCGCACCCTGCGCTGAGGCTCATCGCCCCCATGGTAAGGTACGTCCGGCCCTTTCGATCCGCGATGTAACCCCCCAACAGGCACCCAACGCCGCCGCCCAACCCCATCGCGGCGAAGGCCGCCATCCGCGCCCAGAATGACGCGCTGTCGGGGCTCGCGAAGCCGCCGCTTAACCGGAAACTGGCGTCCAGGAACACGCCGAGCCACGCCCACATGGCGAAGAGTTCCCACATATGTCCCAGATAGCCGAAATTAGCCAATCGCAGCGCCGGGTCGGTGATCGCGGCGAATGCGGCGCGCGGATTGAACGGCGGCGACGTGGTTTGGTTCGGGCCAAGCGCGACGAAATTTATCA
>JABJJH010000530.1 GCA_018660965.1 Rhodospirillaceae bacterium
ATTCAAGTTGACTTTCGATGACTACATTCGCCGGGTAATGCCCAATACGCGCGTGAAAAAAGGCCGGAAAAAACTCAAGGAAAATTTGAAGCTTCTAACGGAAGTATCCCGGAAATATGGCGTTCAACCGCAGTTTCTGGTGGCGTTCTGGGGCGTCGAAACCGATTTCGGACGGGTGACGGGCGGTTTTCGCGTTATTCAAGCCCTCGCGACACTGGCGCATGATGGCCGGCGGAGCAAATTTTTCCGCCGCGAGTTGTTCCACGCGCTGCGCATTCTGGAAGAGGGGCACATCAAGCCCGGCGCCATGATGGGGTCGTGGGCGGGGGCGATGGGACAACCGCAATTTATGCCCTCCAGTTTTACCGGGTACGCCGTCGATCATGACGGCGATGGCCGTAAGGATATCTGGACCACGAAACCGGACGTCTTCGCCTCTGCGGCGAATTACCTGTCGCGCTATGGCTGGCGCGGCGACGAGCGGTGGGGCCGCGCAGTCAAACTGCCCAGCGGTTTTGATATTAATCTGCAGGGTCTGAAGGTGAATATAACCATTCGCGAATGGGCGGCCCTAGGCGTCACCATGCGCGATGGCGCTCCCTTGCCGGATTCGGACTTGAAAGCGTCCCTCATTCTCCCGACAAAAAAGGGTGGCCCGGCGTATTTGGGTTACAACAATTACCGCGTTATCTTGAAGTGGAACCGAAGTCATTACTATGCAATCGCCGTTGGGCGGCTTGCCGACCGGATCGCGGGCAATTAGACTATATATAGTGGTTTATAAACCTTGAGCCTCTATGGAGTGACCGTGCGGGCCAACCCCATCAAATTCATCGTCATCGGCATGACCCTTTTGGCCGGGGTGCTGTCCGGTTGTGCGGAAACGCGTCTGTTTATCCACGGCGCCAAGCGGATTACAGGATCGGCTACCCCAGAAGGGCCGATGCGAGGCGGACGATACAAGGTTGGAAAACCGTACCAAATCGGCAAGGTTTGGTATTACCCTAAATCCGATTACGCGTATGCGGAGACTGGAATCGGGTCCTGGTACGGTCCCCAGTTCGATGGCAAGGACACGGCAAATGGCGAGACCTTCGACATGAACAGTGTCAGCGCCGCGCACCGCACCTTGCCGCTGCCGAGCATTGTTCGGGTCGTCAATTTAGACAATGGACGCGCTTTGAACGTTCGGGTAAATGATCGCGGGCCGTTCGCCAGGGGGCGAATAATCGATTTATCGCGTCGAGCCGCCCAACTCCTTGGCTTCGAGAAACAGGGCACGGCCAAAGTTCGTGTGGAAATTTTGGCCCGGGAAAGTCAGCAATTGGCGTCCGCCTACGGCGTATCGGGGCTGAAAGAAACGAAGCCTCATCCGGTGCCAAATGCCGCGCCAACCAGCCGGGTCGCCAGCGTAAAACTGGCCGCACCGGAAGGATTCAAGACGGCCGCGCCGGATAAGAATTCCGAACCGTCCGAATTTGGGAAAAGTGCCGGTGTTCCTAGCCATCCGAAAATTGTCGAACTTAAATTAGACGAAACCGTTTCGGTAGTTCCTGTACCCGCATCTTCGGGAATTTTCGTACAAGCCGGAGCCTTCGCGCGATATGAAAACGCCAACAGACTGCGTGCGTTGTTGTCGAGTGTCGGGGATGCCAGGATTTATCAAGTAACGGTCTCAAAACAGCCATTTTTCCGTGTTCGCTTGGGACCCGCGACAACCGTCGATGAAGCCGACAAGATGCTGGCCAAGTTGGTCGCATCTGGTTACGACAAAGCTCGTATCATCGTGGATTAATCTCTTCAGGGGATATTAAAGGTTATTCGACATGGTTTTAGACAATTTCCGTCGTGCGGTGTTTACACCGTTAATCCTCGCGGTCGGGTTCATTGGTTATCCCCATTCTCAGGCCAGCGCTTTTGAGACATCGGCCTTGCAAGCTGCTGTCGTCGATATGCAAACCGGCGCCACGCTTTTGCAGAAAGACGCGGATACCGCGATGTTCCCGGCGTCAATGACGAAAATGATGACCGCGTATATGTTGTTTGAACGCATTAAAACCGGCGGCCTGTCCCTGGAGGACACCTTTCCTGTTAGCGAAAAAGCATGGCGCAAAGGTGGTTCCAAGATGTTTGTGAAGGTTGGCGACCGGGTCAAGGTCGAGGATTTGATTCGCGGCATCGTCGTGCAATCGGGAAACGATGCGACAATCGTGGTGGCGGAGGGAATCGCGGGCAGCGAATCGGCGTTTGCCGACCTTATGACCGAAAAGGCGCACGAGTTGGGCATGTCCGGCACGACATTTCGCAACGCCAGCGGGTGGCCCGATCCCGAACACGTCACCACCGCGCGGGATTTAGCGACCCTGGCCGTCGCCACGATCCGGAATTTTCCTGATTTGTACAAATATTACAGCGAAAAATCATTTACTTATAACAACATAAAGCAAGGAAACCGCAATCCTCTGCTTTACAAAGGTGTCGGCGCCGATGGTCTTAAAACCGGTCACACCGAAGCGTCGGGATACGGATTAACAGGATCGGCGGCGCGGAACGGACGGCGACTGGTGGTGGTCGTCAATGGTCTTATGTCGGTGAAGGCGCGGTCAAGCGAGTCCGAACGGATCATCGACTGGGCCTATCGGTCATGGGGAAATTACAAACTGTTTTCACGAGGCGAAAAGGTTATTGACGCCAATGTATGGCTTGGCGTGAAAGAAACCGCGCCGGTTTTGATTCAAAACGACTTGTTGATTTCAATGCCCCGCAAGGCGCGCAAGAAAATGAAAGTTTCGGTTAAAATGCAGGATCCCATCCCTGCGCCTGTCGTGGCGGGAGCGAAAATCGCGACGCTGGTCGTCGCCGCGCCGGACTTTGAAACAATCGAGATTCCCCTTGTAGCCGGGATAACGGTGAAGCGGCTCGGACCGGTTGGGCGATTGAACGAGGCCGTCCGGCATCTGGTGTGGGGCAATAAGAACTAACGTGGTGGCCACGGTGTCTCAAGGGCGGTTTATAACATTCGAAGGCGGTGAGGGATCCGGAAAATCTACTCAAATTAAAAAGTTATCTGATTTTTTGAAGAATTTAGAACAAGACGTCATCATGACACGGGAACCCGGCGGATCGCATGGCGCCGAGGAACTTCGGAAGCTGCTGGTTGAAGGTGAGCCCGGACGTTGGGACGGCGTTACCGAGGCGTTATTACATTTCGCCGCCCGGCGCGACCACGTGGAACGTACAATCCATCCGGCGCTGTCGCGCGGCGTCTGGGTGCTGTGCGACCGGTTTGTTGATTCGACTGTCGCCTATCAAGGCTATGGGCACGGTCTTTCCCGCGATGTTATCGAAGCGTTACGCGAGATCGCCATTGGTGATTTCTGGCCTGATTTGACCTTGATCCTGGATGTGCCTGTGGAACTTGGTTTAAACCGTGCGGCGTCGCGGAACAGTGGCGGCGACCGCTATGAACGGATGGACCGCGATTTTCATCAACGGCTACGTGACGGGTTCTTGGCGATTGCAGCGGAGCAGCCCAATCGATGCGCCCTCATAAACGCCGAGCGGGATATCGAAACCGTCAGTCGGGACATTACGTCGGTCGTGACAGAACGCCTGTCATTCGCCCTATCATGAGTGATGACGACGAGTGGCCCGCTCCCAGGGCTAACCCTCATTTGATAGGCCACGAAGCCGCCGAAGCGACTTTGCTGGAAGCCTGGAAGTCAGGCCGGTTTCCCCATGCCTGGCTGTTGACCGGGCCACTAGGCGTCGGCAAGGCGACGCTGGCGTTTCGATTCGCCCGGTACATGCTTGCGGGTGGTGACGGTGAGGCAACCGCGTCGGGCGGCTTGTTCGGAGACGATTTGCCCGGTCCGGCGCCCGATTTGACGGTTAACGAAGACCATCCCGTGTTCCGAAGGATTGCGTCGGAAGGCCATGCGGATTTAACGACGGTGCAGCGCTCAATAAACCCGGATACGAAAAAGCTGCGCCGCGACATCGTCGTCGCCGATGTCCGCGCGGTCGGGCGCTCATTGCAATTTACGCCGGGAGAGGCGGGATGGCGCATCGTAATCGTCGATTCAGCCGACGAGATGAATCCCAGCGCGGCGAATGCAATATTAAAGATGTTGGAGGAACCGCCCGCGCGAACGGTGTTTTTCCTGTTGAGCCACGCGCCGGGGCGGCTCTTGCCGACAATACGGTCGCGATGCCGACGCTTGCGTCTCGATCCTCTTGGTTATGACGCGATGGCCGAACTGCTGACCCGATACCGGCCCGAGCTTAACGACGACGACCGTGCGGTGTTGGCCGCACTGGGAGAGGGCAGTATCGGCGCCGCCCTGCGTTTGGATCAAAGCGGTGGATTGGCGCTTTATCGTGATATCGTGGGTTTGCTGGGACGCCTGCAAAACTTGGATGTCGCGGGTGTTCATGCGCTTGGCGACAAACTGGCGCAGGGCGACGGATTCGCGACCTTTACCTGGCTGCTCTCGGGTTGGATGTCGCGTTTGATCGGCGGCGCAGCACGGGGGCGAACCGGTGTCGAACATGTCCCGGGTGAGGGGGCGTTGATGACAACGCTTGCCGGCACGGCAAATCTTGCGCAATGGATGGAGGTGTGGGACAAGGTCAGCCACATGTTGACCCGAGCCGACCGCGTGAATCTTGATGTTAAACAAGTTGTGGTTGGCGTCTTTTTAGCCTTGCAAGCCGTTGCGGCGTCATAGAAAACGCCGGTTCCGCAGTCCAAGAGGAGCCAGGAGACGATCATGGCTGATCGCACGCCATATTACATAACAACGCCGATTTATTATGTGAACGATTCACCACATATCGGCCATGCCTATACGAC
>JABJJH010000144.1 GCA_018660965.1 Rhodospirillaceae bacterium
AAGGTACTGTAAAGTGGTTCGACTCGGTCAAGGGATTTGGGTTCATTCAACCGGACGACGGTCCGCCCGACGCGTTCGTCCACATTTCAGCGGTTGAGCAAGCTGGTCTCAGCGGCTTGAACGAAGGACAAAAAGTCGAATTCGAGCTGGTCCCGGGCCGCAACGGAAAGTCGGCCGCGGAAAATTTGTCGCTCGTCGACTGAATACGTTCGGACCGGTCTTCCGGTTCATCGCGTCATTGGAACGCCGTTCCTGGACCCGCCAAGGGAAACCGGGGGCGGCGTTTTCATGTGATCCCATCGCCTTTGATTTCCTTTAAGAGAATAACCCATGCCCAAAACGCCATCCGCCACACCCGCTTATCGAACCCTGTTGTATGACGTCGCCGACGGTATTCTCACCCTCACCCTGAACCGGCCCGAAAAGCTGAACGCCTTCACCACCACGATGAAGGAAGATCTTATTGACGCCATCGACCGGGCCGACGAAGATGACGATGTCCGGGTTATCATCGTGACCGGCGCCGGACGCGGGTTTTGCGCGGGCGCCGATCTATCGGGCGGCGTCGATAACGACTTGAACCTGCCGGACAAGCCCGACCCCGGACCGCGATCCGATTTGTCGCGTGACGGCGGCGGCCTGGTGACGTTGCGTTTCTACGATTGCAAAAAACCGATGATCGCCGCCGTGAATGGTCCCGCTGTCGGCGTTGGCGTCACCATGCAATTGCCCATGGATATACGTCTGGCGTCAACCAAGGCGCGGTTCGGCTTCGTCTTCGCCCGGCGCGGCCTTGTCATGGAAGCGTGCAGCAGTTGGTTCCTACCCAAGGTCGTCGGGCTGCAACAGGCCTGTGAATGGGTGCTGACCGGGCGCGTGTTCGATGCCCAGGAAGCCCTGGACGGCGGCTTGGTCCGTTCCCTCCATGAACCCGAAGATCTGTTACCCGCGGCGCGCGCCCTGGCGCGGGAAATCGCCGACAACAATTCCGCCGTCTCCCTCGCCATGTGTCGACAGATGTTGTGGAAGATGACCGCCGCCGACCACCCGATGGACGCGCACAAGATCGACACACGCGGCATTCGCGCCATGCGCGGCGGCGGAGACGCCCGCGAAGGCATCGCGTCTTTCCTGGAAAAACGACCGGCGAACTTTCCGCTGCGCGTCAGTCAGGACATGCCGGATTTCTATCCGTGGTGGCCAGAGCGCATTTTCGATTAACGCGTCATTGATCAGGACAAAAAGAAAGAGATAAAATCATGGGAACTTCGCAATTCGACCTCGGCGGCAAGGTCGCCCTTATCACCGGCGGCAACGGCGGCATTGGCTTGGGGATGGCGGAAGCGATAGCGCGCGCCGGCGGCGATGTGTGCATATGGGGCACCAACGCGGACAAAAACGCCGCCGCACTCGCCCAATTGGAGGCGCATGGCGGACGCGCGGCGGCGATGTTGTGCGACGTCTCGGATGAAGGCGCGGTCGAGCAATGCTTCGCCGACACCGTTCGCGAATTTGGCCGCGTCGACGGCTGTTTCGCGAATGCGGGCGTCAGCGGCAGTGGCGACGCCGTGCCGTTTATCGACATTACGACCGAGGCATGGCGCCGCGTCACCAGCGTTAATCTGGACGGCGCCTTTTTTACGCTTCGCGCCGCGGCGCGGCATATGGTGGAACGCGGCGGCGGCGGACGCCTGGTTGGCACCGCGAGCCTGGCGGCGATTTCCGGCGCCGCGCGCAACCAACACTACGCGGCCACGAAGGGCGGCTTGATCTCCATGCTGATTGCATTGTCGGTGGAACTGGCCCGTCATGAGATAACCGCCAACGCCATTCTGCCCGGTTGGATCGAAACCGCGATGACGGAAAAGGCCATCGCCTGGGAAAAATTTTCAGACAACGTCAAACCACGCATTCCACTCGGTCGGTGGGGCGAACCGGCTGACTTTGGCGGCATCGCGGCCTACATCATGTCCGACTCCAGCGCCTATCATACCGGCGATACGTTTCTAATCGATGGCGGCTATCAGAAATTTTAACGGATTTATCAAGATGGATTCCAACCTCGACACAACCGGTCCCGGCCCAAACACCCAAGCCTCCAATGACCTGGAGCCGGCAATCCGCGCGCGGGTGGAACAAATCATTGATTCGCAAGTCGGTCGAACGCTTGGCTTTTCGCTACTCGAAACCAGGTCTGATTTTTGCGCCGCGCGTCTTCGGCGCTCAGACGGCGTTCTCAATTCAAACGGTCGCGTCAATGGCGGCGTCATTTCCGCGTTTATCGACAAAGTCGCAACCGGCGCGGCCTGGGCCAATAACGTCAATGGTCCCGAATCGCGCGGCACGACCATAAGCCTGACGGTTAATTATATGTCGGCCGGGGCCAAAACCGATTTGATCGGAACCGCCCGCGTCAGCCGTCGTGGCGGCAGCGTGGTGTTCGTCACTGTCGATGTCCATGACGAAGACGGCGGCTATGTCGCACAGGGCATGGCGACCTATAAACTGAACCCAAAGCCTCGTTAACCATTTATTAAGGCAAATTTATACCTGATACGGGTGATTAAATTAGGCATCTCGCGTGATTTCCTGCTTTCAGACAAATCTGAGAGGTGGACGTATCATGCGATATCAAACTTGGAACGACCCGACCGAACAGCATTCTGAAAATTTTTTGACGCTCGGCCGAATTCTACGGGTGAGCTTCGGCATGGTCACAGGCGTCATCGCCGGATTGGTATGGGCGATCGCCCTGCCCCTATAACCTCAAAATCAGCGTAAGGGACGTATTGGGTGAAATCAGGTCAGCGCGACGATCGCCGCGATAACGCCGATCCAGCACAACGCGGCTAAGACAGCGATAAAGATTGTCGCACGTTTCATTGACCATTGCGGCATCATCCGCATGGGATCGTCGGCGCTGGTCAAGCCTTCCATGGTCCCATGCTCCCCGCCATGCAACAAAAATTGACTTGGCAAATTTTCAAAACCATCCTTCGTCACAAGGTTACTCCTGTTAACGGTAAGAATGAGAACGCATGCGATATTTAAATAAAATACCACGGTGACATATACATTTCAATTCGCTTATGTGTCAAGTATACTATGACACAATCAAACTTGTACTTGAACAGTGCCAAATTAACTTGCCATATATTGTTAATGTTAATGAATTTTGAGATACGGTAGATTTTTAATTAACCAATATTTCATTTGACGCCGCGAAGTCGGCCAAAACAGAGTTTATTTGCGGCGCCAGATTGTCTCGTCCGGCTTATCTTCCAGAATCACCCCGGCCTCGACCAATGCGTCGCGAATACGGTCGGCCTCCGCGAAATTCCGATCCGCCCGCGCCGCGCGGCGCGCGACGATCAGGGCGTCGATTTCGGCGTCATCCATGGCGTCAGAATTCGCCGGACTCCATCGGAACCAGTCTTCGGGATCATGCTGCAACAATCCCAATATCCGTCCCGCGCTCACCAACGCGCCGTCTTCTCCATCCACCGCATCACGTCGCGACGCGTCGTTGAAGTCGTCCAGCAGCCCATGCAGACGCCGCACCGCCAAAGGCGTGTTCAAATCATCCTCCAGAGCAGCCAAAACCTCTGGGTGAACGTCCGCCGCAGGAGCCGCCTTACAACCGCGCAAGGCCCCATAGAACCGATCCAGCGTCGCCTTGGCCTGTCGAACGCCGTCCTTGGTAAAGTCGAGCGGGCGCCGGTAATGGGTCTGAAGCAAGGCGAGCCGCAACGCTTCACCCGGAAATTCGCCCAGCAGTTCGCGCACGGTGTAAAAGTTGCCGAGGGATTTCGACATCTTTTCGCCCTCGCTCATCAGGTAGCCGTTATGGACCCAATATTTCGCGAAATGCGTTCCCGGATT
>JABJJH010000097.1 GCA_018660965.1 Rhodospirillaceae bacterium
GCGCCGGGTCGAAGGCGGATGGACGCTCGGTTACGATCCCGGCATCGCATTGCCGTTCACGGGCGGCGGGCCCCTTCAGGACGTTGAGATGTGGGAGTTGTGGGATGCGATTGAATGCCCGACCCTCACGTTGCGCGGCGAAAACTCGGATTTGCTGTTGGCGGACACGGCGACGGAAATGACCCTGCGTGGGCCAACGGCCGATCTGGTGACGGTTCCCGGATGCGGGCACGCACCCGCCCTGATGGCCGACGATCAGATCGACGTGATCCGGGACTGGCTTGCGGCGGCTTCGCCTACTTAAGCTTGAGGGCGATTTCCTTTGCGGCGTAGGTGAGAATCCCGTCCGCGCCCGCGCGTTTGAAACAGACCATCGCTTCCATCATCGCTGCTTCGGCGTCCAGCCAGCCGTGCAAACCGGCGGACTTGATCATCGAATATTCGCCGCTGACGTGATAGGCGAAGGTCGGAAGACCAAAATTGTCCTTCACGCGGCGAATGATGTCGAGATAGGGCATCCCCGGTTTGACCATCACCATGTCGGCGCCCTCGTTTATGTCCTTGGCGACTTCGCGCAGGGCTTCGTCAGTGTTCGCCGGGTCCATCTGATAGGTGCGCTTATCGCCCTGCAACGCCTTGACCGACCCGACCGCGTCGCGGAACGGGTTGAAGAAGACGGAGGCGTATTTGGCGGCGTAAGCGAGAATGCGCGTATGGTCGAGGCCGCTATCGTCCAGGGCTGTGCGGATGGCGCCCACGCGACCGTCCATCATGTCCGACGGCGCGATGGTGTCGCATCCGGCTTCGGCCTGGACAATCGCCTGTTTGACCAGCACCGCCACGGTTTCGTCGTTTAGAATTTCGTCGCCGTCCAACAACCCGTCATGGCCGTGGGTGGTGTAGGGGTCGAGCGCGACATCGCACACGGTCAGCATGTCCGGCACGGCGGCCTTCACCGCGCGAACGGAAGAACAGACCAGATTGTTCGGGTTGAGCGCTTCGGCGCCGTCGGGGGTTTTCTTCGCCGGGTCGGTGAAGGGGAAAATCGCGATGGCCGGAATGCCCAGATCCCGGGCTTCCTTCGCCGCGTCCACGATTAAATCGACGGACAACCGGTCGACGCCGGGCATCGAGTCCACGGGAATGCGAACGTTGGCGCCATCGACGACGAAAAGCGGCCAGATGAAGTCATCGGCGCTGACCTTGTTTTCCGCGACCAGACGGCGAATGGCGTCGGAACGCCGGTTGCGGCGCATGCGGCTGTGGGGGTACGCGCCAAGCGTCGAGTCGATCATGGGTAGGGCCTCCGCTGCAATATAGGGCAGCGCGGATATTACGAGCGGCGGCGCGACGGCACAATGCGGTCGTTAGGCGCTCGTGCGTGCGCCCGTATGTTGATGGCTGTGGAAATTTGGTAAATCGTGAAGAATTCCGTATTGTGTTTGTGGATATAGTTAATTCCGAAAATGGAGTTCCTCGTTCCATTGTCTTCAAAAGACCAACCAACGCCGCCCACTGATCTAGAGGGGCAACTCCGGGAATTGATCGACAGTCTTCCCGATGGCGTCGCGCTGTATGATAGCGACGAGCGGTTTATCATCCGCAATGATCGGTATCGCCAGGATCAGCAACACATCTCGGACCGTCTCAGGCTCGGTATGAAGTTCGAGGACATTGTGCGCACAGTCGCCGAACAGACGTTCAGCGAGCTTGTCCGCCCCGAAGAGACGGATTTCGATGAATGGATCGAGAATCGATTGCAGCGGTTCCGGAATCCCGGCGGGCCGGAAACCCGGCAATACAAGGACGGCAGCTGGGAACAAAATCAGTGCATCATAACCCCGTCCGGCGGTCGTTTGATCATTCGATCGGATATAACCGAGCGCAAACGGTTGGAAAACGAGGTTCAGGCGCTTAACGCAACCCTGGAACAACGGGTCGAAGAACGCACAAAAGCGTTGCAGAGCCAATTCGAAATTCAAACCCGGACCGAAATCGCGTTGCGCCAGAGCGAGGAAACCTTCCGCAACCTGGTTGAAGGTTCGCTACAGGGCATCCGTATTATCGGAGAGGATGGCCGGGTGTTGTTTGTCAATCAAACCCACGCCGACATCTTTGGTTACGAGTCGCCGGACGAGATTTTGGCCAAGGGGTTGCTGCCCAATTTGGCCGCGCCTCACGAATGGGACCGGCTCATGGAATACCGGGAGGCGCGCCGGAAAGGGGTGGATTCGCCCTCTGTTTATGAATTCGATGGCGTTCATAAAGATGGGTCGATGCTTCGCATTCAGGTCAGGCCGCGCAGCGTCGTTTGGCAAGGCGTTCCTGCGGGACAGTTGACGTTGCTTGACGTAACGGAACGATGGCAGGCGGAAAAAGCGCTACGGGAGAGTGAGGCGCTTTACACGACAATTATGGACAGCATGCCCACGCCCATTGGGCTTAAATCGAGTGATGGAAAGTATCTGTTCGTCAATAAGGTTTTCGCCGACCGGCGCGGTATGACCGCCGAAGACATCAAAGGTAAAACCACGTTCGACGTTTGGCCCCAGGCGGCGGCCGAACGCTTGTTGGCCAGTGATCAGGATGTGTTGAAATCAGGCGATTTGATCGAGGCCGGCATCGATTTGCGCGGCACGGATGGCGTGCTCCGCCACTACTGGGGAATCAAGTTTCCAATTTTTGGGAACGATGGTGAAATCACGGCTATTGGTTCGGTGCATACCGATATCACCGAACGCAGACGCGGTGAGGAAACCCGGAACCGGTTGATGATGGCGATAAATTCGGTGTCCGCTTTTGTTGCTGTGTGGGACAGTGAAGACCGGTTTGTTTTCGCCAATAAGGAATTTCGCCGGCATAACGATTTGGCGCGAGATTACATGATGTCAGGAACGCCGTATCGAGAGTTTCTCCGCGCTCTCATCGACAGCGGCTTGATATTGGAAGCGGAAGGCTGCGAGGATGAATGGTTCGAGGAACGCGCCGCAAGGCATGCCCGCGCCGGCGAATCTTTCGAGGTGCGGCGCCGGGACGGGTATCTGCTGGTTAACGAATATCGTTTGGCCGATGGCGGTCGTGCGACGGTGGCCACCGACATCACCGAACGCAGGCGTGGTGAGGAAGACTTGCGGGGCGCGTTGATCGACGCCGAACGCGCCAACCAGGCCAAGAGCGAATTCCTGGCGAATATGAGCCATGAATTGCGCACGCCGCTGAATGCGATAATCGGGTTTTCGGAAATGCTTGTCGGACAATATTTTGGCGAGATTGGATCGCAAAAATATCTGGAGTACGCGGGCGATATCAAAACCAGCGGCGAACATTTGCTCCGACTCATCAACGATATTCTGGATTTATCGGTGATCGAAGCCGGGGAACTGAAGCTTGCCCGGGAAATCGTGAATTTCCGTGAAGTCGTTGACGATTGTACCCCGATTATCATGGATGGCGCGACGCGAAAGGGAATTCAGTTTACCCGCGCCGTGCCGGACGATTTGCCGCCGATGCTGGCGGATCGCCGCGCCCTGAAGCAGATATTGTTGAACGTCTTGTCCAACGCCATCAAATTCACGCAGGAAGGCGGCAGCATTACGTTGACCGCGTCGGTGGCGGACGACGCCGCGGTCGTGGAAATTCGCGACACCGGCATTGGTATTGAAGATCATAAACTGGCCAGCCTGACCGAACCCTTCGTGAGGGGCGAGGCCAATCCCTACAAATCCCAGGACGGAACGGGCCTTGGTCTGGCGATCGTTAAATCGCTGGTCGAGTTGCATGACGGCGCCTTGGAAATAGCCAGCGAACCCGGTGCGGGCGTCACCGTCACGATGACATTCCCTTACGGAACCGGTCGTCAAGAGCCCTGACGCGCCGGCGTAGGCCTTGTCGGGCGCCGCCAAAGACGGTTAACTGCGTGGGGTTGCGCCACTAGGGGGAAGCTATGGAAAACCGAGCTGTCGATTACATCATCGTCGGCGCCGGGTCGGCGGGGTCAGTCCTCGCCAATCGTTTGAGCGCCGATGGCCGCCATCAAGTGTTGCTGCTGGAGGCCGGACGGCCCAGCCATCCCTGGTCACGTATTCCCATCGGCTTCGCCAAACTCATCGATAATCCGGCCGCCAATTGGTGCTATTCCTCGGAGCCGGAGGAAAACACCGCCAACCGGCGTATTGAAGTGCCCCGGGGGCGGCTGCTGGGCGGGTCCAGCGCCATCAACGGCATGGTGTTCGTGCGTGGACAATCGCAGGACTTCGACACCTGGGCGCAGCTTGGTAATCGCGGGTGGAGTTATCGCGATGTCCTGCCGTTCTTCAAGAACATGGAAAGTTACGCAGGCGGCGACGATGAATTTCGCGGGCGCGACGGTCCGCTGAAAGTGTCCGATATTCACGAACGCGGACCGCTGTATGACGCGGTGATCGAAGCGGCGGCGCATGTGGGCATCCAACCGACCGGCGATTATAACGGGGCGGCCCAGGACGGCATCGGCATGACTCAGGCGACGATCCGCAATGGACGGCGCATGAGCACCGCGCATTGTTATCTGGACCCGGCGCGGTCGAGGGCGAATCTCGCCATCGAAACCGGCGCGCTGACCGAATGCCTGATTTTGGAAGATAAAAGGTGCGTCGGGGTCCGCTATTCGGTGAACGGCGTGCAACATGAAGCGCGCGCGGCGCGCGAGGTCATCGTCAGCGCCGGGTCTATCAACTCGCCGCAATTGCTGGAACTGTCCGGCATTGGCCAGCCTGAACTTTTGCAAGGGTTGGGGATCGAGGTCCGCCATGCATCGCCGGGCGTTGGGGAAAATCTGCGCGACCATTATGCGCCGCGCATGAAGTGGGATGTCGCCCAACGCGGCCTGACCTACAATGACAAGGGCCGGGGACTGGGTCTGGTGTGGCAGGCGCTGACCTACGCCGTGACGCGAAATGGCTTATTGGGCCTGCCGGCGACGCCGATCCGTGCCTATGGCCGGACGCGCGAAGGACTGGAAAGTCCCGATGCGGGTATTTCGTGGTTGCCCTTCCTCGCCAACGAGAAACGGCAATTGTCGAAGCGTTCCGGTTTGACGGTGATTTCGCACGCCTTGCGCTCCGACAGCACCGGCAGCATCCATATCTCGTCGGCCAGTGCGCATACGCCGCCCGCGATCCGGTTCAACTTTCTGTCGTCGCCGCTGGACCAGGAAATTACCCTCGCCGCCATGCGCATCGCGCGCAACATTATGGCGGCGCCGTCAATGGCCGGTATTCTGGGCGATGAATTCGCGCCGGGGCCCTCTGTCCAAACCGACGATGAATTGCTGGATTGGGTCAAGGCGAATGCGGAAACGACCTATCATCCCGTGGGCACCTGCAAGATGGGGTCCGATCCCATGGCGGTGGTGGACGACCATTTGCAGGTGCGGGGGCTGCAGGGTCTGCGCGTCGCCGATGCGTCCATCATGCCGACC
>JABJJH010000096.1 GCA_018660965.1 Rhodospirillaceae bacterium
CATATTGACGTCCTCCATGTCCGCACCGATCCGCGCGACGCGATCCCCTATCTTGGTGAAGGGATTTCCGGCGCCATGATCGAGGAGATCATGCAACGGGCCGACGCCGAAATCGCCGAAATTGAAAACAAGGCGCACCACCAATTCGACACCTGGCGCAACGACGCCACCTTGGCGTTATCGGACACCCCGGGAGAGGGCGCCAGTTGTTCCTGGCACGTCGTCACCGGCGCGGCGGATCAAGCAACTGCGATTGGCGCCCGGTACAACGACCTTGTCGTTGTACCGGGCTTTGGCGAGGCCGTCGAAAACGAGCTTCAATTCGAATCAACCGTCATGGAATGCGGTCGCGCGCTTGTCCTGGCGCCAACAAAATCGCCCAAAAGCGTCGGCGAAAACATCATGATCGCCTGGGACGGCGGCGCCGAATCGGCGCGCGCGGTGTCGGCGGCGCTCCCCTTGCTGACCGCCGCCGGGTCCGTTTCAATTATAACCGTTAGCGAGGCCGACAAATCCAACGCGGATCTAAAGGCGTTGGCGCGATATCTGTCCTGGCACGGGGTCGACGCCACGACGAAAACCGTCGATCCGGGCGATCAGGACATTGGCGAGGCGATAATGGCGACGGCGGCGGCGGACAAAGCCGACCTCGTGGTCATGGGCGCCTACAGCCATAGTCGATTGCGTGAATTCGTCTTCGGCGGCGTGACGCGCCATGTGATGGAAACCGCGAATTTGCCCGTACTGATGGCGCACTAAGTAGCCGTCTAGAGCAAATTCACATGTTTATCGGATCACCTTTGGTAATTCCGATTAATCACGATTTGCTCTAGTACCCGTCGGCCAAATTCTTGAGCGCATCGATGTTCGGCAAATCAACCATGCCGCCATCGAGAAGCCGGATGTTCTTTTGCCGTTTGAGCGATGAGAATGTCCGGCTGACCGTTTCCGTGGTCAAGCCCAGATAATCCGCGATATCGGCGCGGCTCATTGGCAGGTTTACGGGAGACGGCTCGCCACCGCGTGTTTCCTGGCGACTCGACAGCGACAGAAGGAAGGACACGATTTTTTCTTTCGCCGTCTTTCTGCCCAGCAAAACCATCTGGTCCTGAGCCTGGACGAGTTCGTTCGACGCCGCGCCCAACAGACGCTTTTCCAAATTCGGCAGCGCCGTCAAAAGGTTTTCGAATTTCGGCCTCGGAAACCGGCAAAGCGTTACTTTGTTCACCGCTTCCGCGCTGTAGGCGTAATTTTCGTTCATGGCGATGCCCAGGAAATCGCCGCCATAGAGGAAACCCGTAATTTGCCGACGTCCATCGGGCAACAATTTATACAGCTTAACCGTCCCGCTGGTGACATTGAACAAAAACGCCGCCTCTTCGCCTTCGTCGATGACTGGCTGTCTGGCGTCCAAGGTCATATTCGTCGCAATTTCAGCCAAGTGTTGCAACTCGCCGTCATCCAGCACCTGACAAATGGACATATCGCGAACCGTGCAAGCCGCGCACGGGTTAAGCCTGCCCATGGGATTCGCAACGGGAGCCCTGTTCAAATCAATTGTAGCCATAACAATCCTAAGCCCTTGATGAGACGGCGCGTGTATTCACTAATTAAAGTGACATTGACCTATGTCAACGTCAATTGCCTTGATTCCCGACTAACGTCACATTCCGTGGAGTAAATCCATTAAATCATTAGCTGACGTGAACGATACCGCCGATGCCGCATCAATTCAGAGCCCAGTCAATCCACCCAAACAATGCGGCGCGCGCCTACCCGCTTATACAGGTCATGCGTTCGGATGTCAGCCTGGAAGGCTGGCTCGCATTCGTCGCCGCAACCAATGCCGATAGCGCGCCAACACCCAATATAACCGCCCCCAAATGGCCGTCACGCGGCGTCCTCGCGATCGAAAACGCAAGGGGCTATATTCATGGCTTGTTCAGCTATCATGTCGCCTTTGCAATTGATCATGAGGCTGTTCTGGAAGTCTCAAATTTTGTCGCCGTCGATTCCGTCGACCGCGCCGCTGGCGTTAAGGCATTGATTGCCTCAATGGAAGAATTGGCGCACGCACTGGGCTGCACGGCGATTCATACGCATATTCCGGGCGATTGGGTGCTTGGCGAAAACTCTGAATCGGGCCTGAGTCGGCATTTACGCCACGCCGGGCACGATCTAAAATCACTAAATCTCTACAAGCCGCTTCGTTAAACGTTCACATCTTCGTGGCGATATAACGGGCGGAGAACGGATTTCCGGGAAATTCTGAATGGGCGAAATTTCCGAAGCGCCGGCGCTTCAACGGCGTCTATCGTTTACTATGGTTGTTCTATACGGCCTAGGGACAACAATCGGCGCCGGCATTTATGTTTTGATCGGCAAGGTCGTGGGCAACGCCGGTCTGTTCGCGCCGGTATCCTTTGTCGTTGCGACGGTCCTGGCGGGTTTTTCCGTCTTTTCCTTCGCCGAATTATCGTCGCGATTCCCTTTGAGCGCCGGAGAAGCCATCTATGTCTCCAAGGGCTTGCGATCCAGCCATCTGGCGATCGGCGTGGGCTTTTGCGTTGTCTTCGCCGGCATTGTCTCCAGCGCCGCGATCAGCCGCGGGTTCGTCGGCTATCTTCAGGAATTCTTCAACCCCACGGGATGGGTCGCGGTTGCATGTCTTGTTCTGACGCTTGGCGCCATTGCGTTTTGGGGCATTGGCCAGTCCATCCTCATCGCCGGCGCCGCCACAATCATTGAAATCTGCGGACTCTTGTTAGTGATTCTGGCCGGGGCGGGGTCACTGGAATCGCTACCGACCATGCTGCCATCGTTAACGCCCCCCTTTGAACTGAGCGCCTGGTCCGGCATTATCGCGGGCGCCGTTCTAGCCTTCTATGCGTTTTTGGGTTTCGAGGACATGGTCAATGTCGCGGAGGAAGTCAGGGATGTCCGACGAACGCTGCCCCGCGCCTTGATCGCGACATTGGGAATCACCGCGATCTTTTACATTTTACTGACGCTTGTCGCCGTATTGTCGCTTCCCGTCGAGGAATTGTCGGCGAGCAACGCGCCACTATCGCTGTTATTCGAACGATCAACCGGGAAGTCCTCCAGCATTATAAGCATGATCGCACTAATCGCTGTCCTAAACGGCGCCTTGGTGCAAATCATCATGGCGTCCCGGGTTTTATATGGAATGAGTAAACGCAAATGGATTCCCGCGGCCTTTGGCGGCGTTCATCCGAAAACGCACACGCCCTATGTCGCCACTATTTGCGTCACGGGTGCGGTTCTGGTGTTTGCTTTGTGGCTACCGTTGGAAACGCTCGCGGAAACGACGTCCTATCTGACGCTCGCTATATTCGCGCTGGTCAATCTCTCACTATGGCGGATCAAGGCGACTGAAGCCGGTGTTCGTCAAATTGAATCGGAGCCGACCATTCGCTATCCGATCTGGGTTCCCGCCATTGGCTTTGTCGGCAGCGTCGGGTTTTTATGCCTGCGTGCGCTCGGCGTGACAAATACATGACGGAGGATTAAATATTCGCGCCGTCGTCGCTAGTGTGATGGTTCTGAAGTTCGTCCCATTATATGGGACGAAATGCAGGATCTGAACCACACTAGTTTCAATAAGTTGGTGTGCTGATTCACGAGAAATTCAATGTTATGTATTTCTCGATCAGGACACTAGGTTACGCACGCATAGTGATTTGAACGAGTCCTCCAGTTAAACGCCACCATCGCCATATTTTGATTATCCACCGGAATCAGGCATGAAATCGACCAACATTTTCGAAACCCATAGCCGCGTCACCAAGGAGCTGCGCGCGGAACGCATCGGTCATAAAGGCGGCGTCTTGTGGCTGACCGGTTTGTCGGGCGCGGGGAAATCAACGCTGGCGACCGAACTGGAACATCGCCTGTTTCACAGCGGATACAACGTATATGTCCTGGATGGCGATAATGTACGCCATGGTCTGAGCTCGAACCTGGCGTTTTCACCAGAAGACCGGGCGGAAAACATCCGGCGGGTTGGCGAGGTTTGCGGATTATTTGCGGATGCAGGGTTCGTCACCATCGCCGCGTTTATCTCCCCATACCGGGACGACCGGACAGTCGCCCGGCAAGCTTCAGGGGACTCATTTCATGAAGTTTTCGTCAACGCCGACCTCGCCACCTGCGAAGCGCGCGACACGAAAGGCCTTTATAAACGGGCTCGACAAGGTGAAATTGCCGAATTCACCGGCATCTCGGCTCCCTATGAAGAACCGTTGAACGCCGAACTGCAGGTGGACACAATGAATAGAACCGTCGGCTCCTGCATCGACACGCTTGAGGACTACGTCGGGAAAAACTTTAAACTTTGATCCGAGACCCCAGGAACGGGGCCCCAACCGTCCGACCTAAACTTAGTTAGGCCGGACGTTGGACGTTGTCTTGAAATTACAAGGGATCCTACTGGAGCGTCTCCATGATCGAACGTTCACCGGTCGCGACGTCCCATAGCTGCGGCAACTTATCCAGTCGCGATCTTTGAAGAAGCCGCCCCAAATATGTAGCGTCACCCTCCACAAAAACCTTATCGCCATCGTCATCAGCTACGGTTTCCCTGACCCTGGTGGTCCGAAATTTCCAATAACCTCGACCGGTCGCTCTGGAGCGCATCACGACGGGACCTCGGGATTCAAGGCGAACCATCAGAGCGATAATTGCAATTAATGGCGCACAGTAGGCAATCAGAAAAAGAGCAGTGGTCCGACCGAGCCAACCATTCGATCTTGACACGTATCCTTGTGTTTCTTGAATGAACATCGAATTTTCCCTATCCGGCATATACCAAGCGTCAATATCAACGCCAAGTTTCATGACCGGATTACACGTCAGGCGCGCGCCGGAAACATCACCCAAACGAGGGAATTGGACGCAATTTTAAATGATTTAATTAAAAAAACAGATCAATTGAATTGTTGCCTCAAATGGGTGACGTGAACCGTCCAAGATTGACCGTATTCCATCTTCAGGATCAGCTTGGAGAATTCAGATATGACCAACCCTAATACCTATACATCGGACCTTCGGGATATCGCGACGGCGTACATCCTCCACCGCGAAGATGGTGCGGTTAGCCATTCGGCGTTTTCCGCCGCGCTCAATACCTATCAACAGTGCCATCCCCAAATTCCCCGGGACGACGCAGTTTTGGTTGTCAGCCAGTTGATCGACGATTTACCGCAATCCGTTACGGTTCAACATTAACACCAATGAGTCCTGCAGGGTTAAACGCAGGAATTATATGGAATCTTGCGTCGAAGGCTTTGACAATCCATCCTATAAACGCGTTTTCAACTGGCGACGTGATGTTCTAAAGTCTCGTGACTCCCGGTGAGCCGTCGCAATCGCCGTACCGTGGATTAATGAGGAAACAGCATTTCGATGGCGCCGCCGACACCACTCTTTGGACGAAAAATTGTTCTTTCCCTGGCGGGGTTTTGCCTGAGTGCTTTCGGCCTCGGAGCATCAAGCGCCATGGGCACGACACTGCTGGTCAACAATCCAGTCGAACTCATTCAAATGGAAGCGGATGGCGGCACGGTTCTGCCGTTCGATACATCCGAATCAAGCGCGAACTCTAAAAGAAAATTCCAGACGGCGCCCCAAAACAGCGAGCATCTGATCAGCGACAAAAGTTTACGATTGAAAAATTGGGCCCGGGCTGAAATTTCACCGCGCCCTGGACAGGGTTTCTCCAACAGCGAGAGTAACCTAATTCAGGAAATTAAAATCGCGGTCGGATTCGGTGGCTATTTCCTGTCGCTGGTTAAATCGATCTACAACGAAACCGTAGCGTTGTTCCTTACACCGGAGACGGATCTGTACCGAAGAGCGTTAATTCGCGAAAATATGGCTCGGGCGACGCCCAAAGTGG
>JABJJH010000095.1 GCA_018660965.1 Rhodospirillaceae bacterium
ACATTATTCACCCGCTTGCCGATGACATTGGCGAGTTCAATCGACAGCGTCGCCGGTACGGGGATGCCGCCGTCGATATCCCGGTAATTTGTCGTCGGCGTGGTGTCGCCGTGGTTTTTCACGATGCGCCCCACCACGTTGCGGGCGTAGTAGCTTCGAATATCCGACACCATCGCGTTGAGGTCGGTCGCTTGCCGACTCAATGATTCGTCCGAGAGGTGTTTAAGGTCGAGCCATACGGCGACCGGCAGCAACGTCAGGGCCAGCACGACCGCCAGAGCGGACCAGTAGGGCCGCTCCATGAGCGCGCGCCCGGCCCGGTCGAGAAAGGCCCAAAACCCACGGTTTTCCGCCGCGATTCCGACCACATCCTCGCCCCCGACCGCACCCTCGCCGTCATCCACCCGCATTCCGTCGCCCTCTTCTTGAAACTCCCCTTAAATGTTTATATAGCACGCACATTACGCTTGGATAGTCGTGAAAGCCGCGCCTTTTGCGAAAACTCCCGCGTTATCGCCCCTGAATCACCGGTTTGCGTTTCTCGAAGAAGGCGCGGCGGCATTCCTGGGCGTCTTCGCTGGCGAAGGCGCGGCCAACCGTGACCCGTTCAAAGCGCACATGGGTTTCCAGATCCAGATGAGTCGTCGCCTTGCCAATGGCGCGCTTGGTCAGACGCGTGGTGATCGGCGACCATTCGGCCAGTTGCTGGCAGTATTCCGCCAGCCGGTCGCGCAGTTTGTCGTCGTCCACGACCTCCCCCGCCATGCCCAGCGACACCGCTTCATCGCCCAGCACGGTGCGATTTTCCAGCATGAACCGCATCGCCTGTTCGTAGCCAATGGCCTGCGGCAGGGTCCAGCTTAGCGCGCCGTCGGGCGACCCGCCGATGCGGGTGTACCCGGCCATCAACCGCGCGCCGCGCGCCACGATGCGCATGTCAGCGGCCATGGCCAGCGCCAGTCCCGCGCCCACCGCCGCGCCATTGACCCCGGCCACCACCGGTTTTTCACAGCGCTGCCGGAACGCCAGCGAGAAACTGCCGACCCAGCCAATGTCGTCCAACTGGGCGCTTTGCGGCGACATCGGCGCCTTGTAGGGATCGCGCTCCCCCGATAAATCCAGCCCGGCGCAAAAGGCGTCGCCCGCGCCGGTAATCGCGATGACCCACACATCGTCGTCCTTCGCCGCATCGTCCACGGCGTTGACGATGCTCCAGGCGAATTCATCGCTGAGCGCATTTTTCTTTTCCGGGCGGTCCAGGATGATGGTGCGGACGTGGCCGTCCTGTTCGATAGCGACGGTTTCGGGCATGGCGGGGCTCCTGTTGCGAGGGTGAAACGTGGCAAGCTTAACCCCGACGGCGCTTGCCGTCACGCGGCGGCGGGGTCATAATCTCCATAGATTTTGCAGGGATTCGCGCAAGGATTCGCCATGAATGAACGCATCATCGTTATCAATCCCAATTCGACCGAGGATTGCACGCGCGGCATCGACGCCGCGATGGACCCGTTGCGCATATCCGGCGGCCCGGACATCGAATGCATGACCATGCATGAAGGCCCGCCCGGTGTCGAAAGCCAGGGCGATTCCGATTCCGTGGCGATCCCCATTCGCGATTACGTGAAGGCCCGCGACAACGACGCCGGGGCCTTCGTCATCGCCTGTTTCAGCGACCCCGGCCTGCACGCCGCGCGCGAAGCGACCGAGAAGCCCGTGCTTGGTATCGCCGAATGCGCGTATATGAAGGCGATGACCCTGGGTGAGACCTTCGGCGTCATTTCAATTTTGGAAAGCTCGGTGAAGCGCCACCAGCGTTACGTCCGCCAGCTTGGCATCGACTCGCGTTGGGCGGGCGACATCGCCATCGGTCTGGGCATTGTCGAACTATCAAACGAAGACAAGGTGTTGACCCACATGATCGGCGCCGGAAAGCGCCTCCGCGATGACCATGGCGCCGATGTCGTCGTCATGGGGTGCGCGGGCATGGCGCGGTATCGCGACCGCTTGCGTGACGCGCTGGGCGTGCCCGTGGTGGAGCCCAGTCAGGCCGCCGTCACCCAGGCCATCGGGCAAATTCGCTGTGACTGAGACGCCGGGCCCGGAGATCCGGGACGCCATCCGGGACGACAATCTGCGGCTGACCTTCACCGAACAGGAAGCCGATTTCATCTGCCGCAAGATTATCGACAGCCACCGCATTGTGTGGCTGCGCGTTGGCCTCGCCACCATCGCGGCGGCGGTTCTGGCCGGGTTCATCGCGATGTGGATTTATGGCCCGCCCGCCGCCATTCCCGCCGAAACGTTCGAGCGCTACGCGCACTGGATCCCCGGCGCGACAATACTGACCGCCTGCGCGCTGTTAATCGCCGTATTTTTTGTAATCTGCGCCGTGCTGGATGTTATGCGTTACCGATCCATGCAACAGGAACATGGCGAGTTCTTGAACGGATACGGGCGCAAACTTCCCGGGTAATCCGACCGAACGCCTACCCCGCCAAATCGCCGCGCATTTCCATCACCGTTTGCATGTGCCGTTCGGCGTCGCCCGCGAAGCGCAGGATTACGTGGCTGGCGCCGGCGTTGATATAGCCGTTGATAAAGTCCACCGCACCGGACGCCGACCCGCCAAAACAAGCCTGGCGGCGCCGCAGCCGGTCGGCGGGTTGGCCGTAATAGCGTTCCAGATAGTCGTTCACGCGGGCGTTGGCGGCGTCCGCGTCACCGTCGATGCACAAGGTCAAATATATCGCGGCGGTCACGTCGGCGGGGTCGCGCCCGGCGGCGTTTGCGGCCGCTTGAACCTGCGCCCAATGGTCGGCCCAGCCCGATGCGTCGGGGCCGGTCGGGAACCACCCGTCCATAAATTTACCCGCGCGCGCCAGGCCGTCCGGATGCGACCCGCCGCCCCAGATCGGCGGACCGCCGGGCCGATGCGGCGTCGGCGCCAGAACGCCTTGTTCAACCGGCCACCGACCGTCCCAATCGACCGCCTCGCCCGACCACAACGCGCGGCACAGGCGCAGACCTTCCATCATGCGACCGACGCGTTTTTCAAACGGCACCCCGGCGGCGGCGAATTCCGCGCGAATGTTGGGAATGTCTCCCGCGATGCCGACGCCCAGTATCAAGCGGCCTTCGCTGATCTGATCCACCGTGGCGGCCTGATGGGCGAGCAGAACCGGATTGCGCAGCGCGGGCAACAGCACGGCGGTGCCCAATTCTACACGCCCGACACGGCCCGCGACCCCGGCCAGCAAGGTCATGGGCTCATGGCGTGGCCGCGCCAGCAGCGAATCGCCGACCCAGAGCGAATCGAACCCCATGCCTTCCGCCTGTTCGGCGAGAGTCAACATGGGCGCAACGGCCGGCTGGCCTTCCATGATTCGTTCACGGGTCGGCAGCAAATATCCCAGTCGCACGGTCATTCGGTTTCCTCCACCAGTGTGATATCGACCATCAGCGCGCCGGCCATTTCCTCCAACGCGTCGCGCAGAACGCTTTCGGCCAGCCCGGCGGGCGCGCGCACCCGCGCCTGGGCCCGGAACAGGACGCCGGCGCCCATGGGGGCGTCTTCGATATTCGTGGTCATGTCCTCGACGCTGACATCGTGTCCGGCGAGACAGAGCGAGATATCGCGCACAATGCCCGGTTGATCGGCGCCGATCAGATCGAGCTGCATGACAAGACCGGCGGGCTGTCCGCCGGGTTCG
>JABJJH010000094.1 GCA_018660965.1 Rhodospirillaceae bacterium
CCGCCGAGGAATGCGCGAGCGCCGAGAACCCGAGCCCGCCGTGTTCTTCGGGAATAATCATGCCGAAGAACCCGTTTTTCTTCAGAAAGTCCCAGGCTTCTTCCGGCAAATCGCGGTCCTGGGTAATTTGCCAATCGTCGATCATGCGGCAGAATTCTTCGACGGGACCGTCGATAAACGCCTGTTCCTTTTCGCTGAGCGGCTGAGCTCTAAAATCAAGCAGCTTGTTCCAGTCGGGATCGCCGGAAAACAGATCGCCATCCCACCCGACGGTGCCCGCCTCCAGCGCGACGCGTTCCGTTTCCCCCATGGTCGGTAGAATGCCGCGCACCAGGCTCATGGCGGGCCGGGAAACGATACGCCGCCGAAGGGCGGGAACGCCGAATAGCAGCGCCGCCGCAATACCAATCCCCGCCGTGATTTGCAGGCCCGTCGTCACCGCGACTTGAGAATTGGCGCACGCAGCGACGGCCAGGACAAACGCCCCGACCCAGGCGTAATAACCGCGCCCGACATATAGACCGGCCAGGAGCCAAATGATTGCGGCGAGTATGAGAATGGTAGTCATGGCGACTCCTAATTCCGTAAGGGCTTACCGGTTTTCAACATATGCTTCACCCGGGCGAGGGTCAGCGGCGTGCGAATTAACTTCACGAACGCCTTGCGTTCCAGCGCCAGAAGATCGTCTTCGCTAACGGTTTCCGTCATATCGGTATCGCCGCCGGACAGAACATCGGCCAGCGCGTGGGCGACCGTAACATCGTGCGGCGTCGCCTTGCCCTGCTTGCGAAATCCGGCCACCGCCAATTCCATGGCGACACGCGCCGTTGGTCCGGGCAGTTGAATGTCGCGCGGTTCCGGCGGCGCGTAACCGTCCGCCAATTCCAACGCGCGCGCCTTGGCGTCGGCCAACAGCCGATCCCGGTTCATGCTGATCCCGTCGCCGTCGCGCAGGAACAGATGGTCGCGCGCTTCCGCCGCCGACGTGGCGACAACGGCCATGGCGATGGTTTCAAACACCTTGATGACGGCGGGCATGGGCCCTTGCTTGCGGCGCGGGTTGGCGGTCCAGCGCATCAGCATTTCCTTGCAGCCGCCCCAACCGGGCACGAGCCCGACGCCGCCTTCCACCAAACCGGTGTAAGTCTCTGCGTTGGCTTGCACCGCATCGCTGTGCAGCAACACCTCGCAGCCCCCGCCCAACGCCAGACCGGACGGCGCACTGACCACGGGGAACGGCGCGAATTTGAGCCGCTTGTACGCCTTCTGCCCCATGGCGACCAAGGGGCCAACAAGGAACCAGGCATGCAAAAACGCCGGGATCAACAACAAGCCGACATTGGCGCCGACCGAAAATTGGCTGCCTTCGTTGTAAATGACCAACGCCTTGTAATCGCGTTGCACGATGTCGATGGATTTGTTGATCATGGACAAGGTGAAGGGGTTGAGCGAATTCATTTTGGAATGGAATTCCAGGCATGCGACGCCATCGCCAATATCCCACAGACTGGCCGAACGATTGGAGGCCACCGGTTTGGCGCGGCGCTTGACGTCCGCCAACATCAACACCCCCTTCGCGCGGGTCACCGGGATATATCCCTGCGTTTCGCTGAACTGGTGCAGCACGCCGTCCTGAACCCGGTAAAACGTACCCTCGCCAACCCGGTCCAGAAACGCCGGGACCGGTTGGCCTTCGGCGCGCAGTTTGGCGGCGAACCATGCCGGACCCAGCTTGTCGATCAATTCGAACGGTCCGAATTTCCAGTTGTAGCCAAGGCGCATGGCTTCATCCACAGCCGCCGGTTCGTCGGCGATTTCGGGAATTAACCAGGCCGCGTAGGCAAGCGTTTTCGACATCACCGCCCACGCATAGCGGCCCGCCGGGTCCGAATGCTCCATCAACGCCCGCGGCCCGCCCTTGCGCGCCGCCTTCACCGAATCCGGTTTTGGCCGCCGCGCGTCGTAATAGTCGCCGGTCTGCAAATCGAGCGCCTGTTTCGTCTTGTTTCCATCTGACGGGTTCAGCCGGTAGAATCCACCCTTGCCCTTGCGGCCCGTATAGCCGTCCGCGATCAAGCGTTTGATCAATTCCGGTTCCCGGTGAACGTCATGAAAGGCGTCCCCGGCGGGCAGCGCGCCCTCCATGCTGGCGAGCACATGGGGCATCAAATCCAGGCCGACCAAATCAAGCAGGCCAAAGACGCCGGTGTTTGGAATGCCCACGGGGCGCCCGATGGCGGCGTCGGCGGTTTCCACATCGACCTTGCCGTCGATGGCTTCAACGACGGCGCATTGCAGCCAGAAGGTGCCGATCCGGTTGGCGATGAAGCCGGGCGTGTCCTTGCAATCGACGACGCTCTTACCCAACGACTTGTCGGCGAAGTCCCGGATCGCGCTCGTCACATCGCCGAGGGTGTCCGGACCGGTGACGAGTTCGAGCAACCGCATGTAGCGCGGTGGGTTAAAAAAATGGGTGACGAGAAAATGCCGCCGCATCGTGTCGTCCATGCCTTCGGTCAGCACATCAAGCGGGATCGTCGATGTGTTGGAGGACAACACCGCCTGTTCTTTTCGCACTGCGGCGATCCGCCCGTACAGGTCACGCTTGATGGCGGGATTTTCGATCACCGCCTCGATAATCCAGTCGCAATCCTTGAGCCGATCGAGATGGTCTTCGGTATTGCCCGGCGTTATCAGGGACGCATTGCGCTTGTGCATCAACGGCGCCGGGTTCGCCTTCAACAAATTCGCAATTGCGCCCTTGGCGATGACCTCGCGGTCATCGGCGCCGTCGGGTACGATGTCGAGAAGATGAACGGGCGTCCCGGCGTTGGCGATCTGGGCGGCGATTCCGGCCCCCATGACGCCGGCCCCGATGACTGCCGCTTGTCGGATTTCGACCATTACACGGCCTCCAGCACGGTCGCAATTCCCTGACCGCCGCCAATGCATTGAGTCGCCAGGGCGTAGCGCCCGCCTTCGCGCTTCAACACCTGCGCCGCCTTGCCGGTGATGCGCGCGCCGGTCGCGCCCAGCGGATGGCCCAGGGCGATAGCGCCGCCGTCAAAATTGATCTTCGCGACATCAAGCTTCAAGTCGCGGATACTGGCCAGAGACTGTGCGGCGAACGCTTCGTTCAGTTCGATCACGTCCAGATCGTCAACGCCGACACCGGCCCGCGCGAGCGCCTTTTTCGATGACCCGACCGGCCCGATCCCCATGATTTCCGGTTCACAGCCCGCCGTCGCAATCCCCTTGATGCGGGCCAGCGGTTCCAAATTCGCCTTTTCGGCGTAGGCTTCGGAACAGACCAGCACGGCGGACGCGCCATCGGTCAACGGCGACGATGTTCCCGCCGTCACCATGCCGTTTTCATCGAACGCGGGCTTCAACCCGGATAACGTTTCAACCGTGGTGCCGGGACGGATGCAACCGTCCGCCGATACGACGCCGCTATCGGTCGTAATGGATATGATTTCATCCGCCAGACGCCCCTCGGCTTGCGCCCTGGCCGCCTTGTCGTGGCTGGTTGCGGCGAAGGCGTCCTGTTCTTCCCGGTTCAAGCCGTATTTGGCGGCGACATTTTCCGCCGTTTCCCCCATGGACATGTAAGCCTGCGGATAGCGGTCATGCAGCGCCGGGTTGGGCATGGGATTGTAGCCCATGATCGGCACCCGGCTCATCGATTCCACCCCGGCGCAAATGAACGCCTCGCCCGCGTCCATCTGGATGGCGCCCGCCGCCATATGAATGGACTGCATGGACGACCCGCAGAACCGGTTGACTGTGACCCCGGCGACGCTCAACGGTAAGTCGGCGAGGAAGCCAATCAGACGCGCGACGTTGAGGCCCTGCTCGGCTTCCGGGAAGGCGCAACCGACAATCAAATCTTCCAGATCTTCCGGGTTCACGCCGGTTTGATTAATCAGACCCCGCACCACTTGAGCGGCCAAATCATCCGGGCGAACGCGCGCCAGGTCGCCTCTGGCGGCGAAAGTGAAGGGGGACCGGGCGTATCCGGCAATTACAACTGGTTTCATGCGTGCTCACTCCAATCTGGGGTGGATGGACCATCCACGGGACGGACGCCGCTTATGCGCGGCGGGCTTCTTCTTCCTCGATAAGGGCTTTCTTCGACAACTTGCCGACGAGCGTCTTGGGTAATTCCTTGCGGAATTCGATTTCCCGGGGCAGTTCCATCGGCGATAATTTGTCGGACAAAAATTCTTTAAGGGCGGCGGCATCTTCACTGACGCCATCCTTCATCGTCACGAAGGCCTTGGGAATTTCACCTTGCAGTGAATGGGGAACGCCAATAACGGCGACCTCGGTCACATCGGGGAAGCGATGGATCGCCTCTTCGATGACGCGGGGATACACATTATAGCCGCCGTTCAAGATCATATCCTTCTGGCGGTCGACCAGGAAAACAAAGCCGTCCTCGTCCAGATATCCCATATCGCCCGTGTGCAGAACGCCGACATCGAGCGCCTTTGCGGTTTCTTCCGGCCGGCGCCAGTAACCGGCCATGACCTGGGGGCCATCGATGCAAATTTCACCAATTTCCCCAATGGGCATTAGTTTGTCCGGGGTCTCGGGATCGCGAATTTCGATGATGGTGCGCGGAAGTGGAATGCCCACGGACCCCGGCTTGACGATTCCGCCAATCGGATTACAGGCGACGACGGGCGACGCCTCGCTAAGGCCGTATCCTTCGACCATCTGACACCCCGTCAATTCTTCGAAGGATTCCTTGGCGGCGGCGGGCAACGGCGCGCCACCGGAAATGCACACCTTGATCGAAGACAAATCGCGCTCGGCGATGCCGTGATGCGCGCCGATGGCGGCAAAAAGGGCGGGCACGCCGGGGAATAAGGTGGGCTTCAGCGTTTCTATCGCCTTCAAGGTTTCTTCAAGGTCGAATCGTGGCAGCAAAATCAGTTCCGACCCCGTCGCGATGCCGTAATTCATGGCCGCCGTCATGGCGAAGGCGTGGAACAGCGGCAGAACCACCAGCACCCGCTCGCGTCCCGTCTCAACCTCTTTGTACAAACGGCGCACCTGTTCGGTATTCGCGGACAAATTGGCGTGGGTCAGCATCGCGCCCTTCGGCGCGCCCGTGGTGCCGCCGGTGTATTGCAGGACGGCGACATCATGTTCCGGGTCGATTTCAGGAAGTTCCAGCAAGCCGTCATTGTCGAGCAGGTTACCGAACGGAACGAACCGTTCGTCGTCGGGCATAGCGCTGATTTCCTTACCCTTCAGGAGCGAGAACATTAGCCCCTTCACGGTTGGCAGCGCGGAGCGCATGCCACACACTACGACATTGCGCAAATGACCATGCCCAAGCATCGATTTGATTTTAGAGAACAGGCGTTTCACGTCGACGGTCACGACGATCTCCATGCCCGAATCCTGGATCATATGGGCGACTTCTTCCTTCGCGTATAGCGGATTGACGTTCACCACTGTCCCACCGGCCTTGAGGATCGCGAAAAAACAAATGATCGAAAACGGCGAATTGGGCAGGCACAGGCCAACCCGGACGCCTTTCTCGACGCCGATTTGTCTGAACCCTTCCGCCGCGCGATTGATTAAATCCGCGACTTCGCCGTATTCGTAGGCCCGGCCCATGAAATCGATGCACGGGCGGTGGGAAAACCGGGCCGCCGCGTCATCGAAAATGGTGTAAAGCGGTTTCTTCGGCAGCACGGTATGCCACTGCCCTACACCGGTATACGACGCTTCCCAAGGATACAGCGCCTCGCGAGAATGTTGGGCCGCGGCGCTTTCGCGCAACCGACCGAGAAAATTCATCACGGCATCCTGGGCGCCACCGATATCCTCGTTGATGATTCCATGCCGGGTCGACTCCACCCATCGCCTGGCTTTATCCGTCGAACCGAGTTTCCGGAAAATCAGATCGGCGCTGCGCGGATCGACCACCGTGTCGTTATCGCCCTGAATCACAACGGCGGGGCACGTCACATCGCCCAGAACGCCGTTCATGAAGGCGACGCCCTGGCGCAATTCGTACAAGCCCTTGATGGGAATATGCCGATAATTGATGTCGGGGTGTTCGGAGTCGTTCTTGGTGAAGGTGAGCAAATCATCGCCCGCCGGCGCCAGTCCCATCAGTTTGTTGGCGCCATGCAAAAACGGGACGAACACCAAATTCTTGTTGCGAAATCGCAGCGGCGTCGACGCCACGGCGACTCCCGCCAGCTTCTCCGGTTGTTCGGCGGCGAGGATCAACGACAAGGCGCCGCCGGTGGAAAATCCCACCAAACAAACTTTGTCTGCAAATGGCGCGATTATTTCGTAACCCCGACGCACGGACGCAAGCCATTCTTCCCAGCGCCGCGTCTGAAGATCATGCGGCGACGTACCGTGTCCCTTCAAACGCACGCCGATGACGGGATGACCCGCCGCTGCGATCCGGTCGCCAAATTCCCGAAGCTCCGCCGGGGACGCCAAAAACCCATGCACCAGCACGACAGCCAGGCCATTACCGCCGTCTTCGGGAATCGACAAATAGGGTGCGCTGTCCGCTGTCGCGGTTTCCTGATCATTGATGTCCCGGTGCCGTTTCTTGGCGAACGCCGACCGGTCCCAGTCCAGCGACCGGCATTCATCGTCGAAGCGCAGGCGCGCAACATCTTGCGAGGACATTGTGGGCGTCTGCTCCAACGCCTCATCCAGCGCGTGGCGCGCGTCCGCAACCGGGCCCAATTCATTGGCGTAGACCTCGATTGTGTTTTCCATTCTGATTTCGTCAAAATCATGCTCTTCGCGCAGCTTGGGCAAGAACTTGTAGGAATGACCTTCGCGGGCGATCAGGTTCTGCCGTTCGTTCGAGGACAGGAATTGTTCCAGCGGCGGCGCATCGTCGCCGAGCAAGCCCTCATAGCCTTCCGGATTCACCAGGCCGTCATGCAAATGGACGTTTTCGGCGTCCTGAATGCGTTTAACCGCGAGATACAGGGTTTTATGAAAGGCCGCCCGGTCCACCTCGGCGCCATGATCGTCCAGCAGCAAATACACCAGGCTCGACGCAAGGTGGCTTAAATTGACGGTCAGCCCGTTGTACATATCGCGCATATACGCATCGCGCATGGGATCGACCCGGTTACGGATCGTGACGTTGATGAGGCGTTGACGCCAATTGTCGGCGACGTCGAACAAATCGTCCAGGGAGTGGATATGACGCACCGCGAAGGCCAGCAGCTTGCGCTCCATCCACGACCACGTCTTGCCGGTATGGATGCCCTCGCCGATGCGAATATCCATATCGGTTTCCTTGAGCAACAAATTACCCTCGACCAGCAGTTCCTCCAGCAACTGAGGACTGAGCCCGCCGGAGAACAAGTCCGCGCCCCGCGTCAGAATATTTTCGCTGACCCGGAGCGGATAAAAAGTGATGTTGGACGGCATCACCATCGTCGGGCGACGCACGGCGGCAAGCAGGGCGTCGATGCTTTCAAGACCCAGCTTCGCCTTCCAACGCTCCAACTGGCCAATCCTGCCCGCTTTGTAATTCTCCAGAATACCGGTCTTGAAGGCGTCCAGCGTCAACGCCAGAACCGCGGCGCCGGCATGGTGTTTGCGGTGTTCCTGCGAGGTGCGCGAATAGATGGCGAACTCGCCTTCGGTATCCATGACGCTGCGGTCCTTCACCATGCCGCCTTCAGGAAACACGACGACCTTGCGGCCTTTCAGGATTTCTTCGGCCAAAAACGGCAGCAAGCGTTCATAATTGTTTGGCACCGCGCCCACGGAAAGGAGGTAGCGGCTAAATGCGTTGTCTTCCGTGAAAAACTCACCGGAAGCGACAGATCGGCAATGCGCGCCGGTTTCTTCGTGGATGATATAGTTCGGAATGAAAGTTTCGAAACGGGCGAAATGGTTGAACAGGAAGATTTCACCTTCCTCCAACTGCCCCGCTTCACGGTGCATTCGAATATGAAGCGCGAGCCGCGCGCGCAGCGCCGACATTGCGCGAACCGTCCAGTCGCACGCCTGCGCGCTGATCTCGAAATCGGTCTCGGCGTCGAACACCCTCCGGTCGGCCATCTAGCGATCCTGTTGCTATAGTGGAGCGAAATCGAATTATTTTAACTTAATACCGCTAGAATGATGACGCCAAAATGGTTAATGGCCGCTTAACGGCAGGAATCAACGACTATTCGGGTGAACGCTATTCGCTACCGTCGTATTCGGCCTGGGATTTCGGCGCGGGTCTCCGCCGGGTCGATCCGTGTAGCGTTGCTCCACGGTTCGCAATTGTCGCGCAATTCCCGATGTAGTCTTTCAAGCCGTGCGTCCAGAACGGTCCCGATCTTTTCAACCGGGTCGGCGTCCGGCGTCACCCACCAAACCGGATGGGTCAGCAATTGCATCGCTTTATGGGCGTCAAAGGCGGCATGATCGCAAGGATGCCCATGGCCCCAGCCGCCTCTGGAATCCGAACAATAGGCCATATCGCTATAAAACACCGGATCGTAGACGTGCAAACGCCCGGCAAAGCGCCCCGGAAGACCGAGCAAGGATCGAACGGGTCGGTGGAAACTAATGTCGCCAACCGCTTCTTCCAAAGCCGTTTCTAATATTGCGCATTCACGTTCGGCGGCGGCTTCGAAGATATCGCGGTCATCGTCATATAGACTGGCGTCGAAGTGCAGCCCGATCCGATGGCCACAAGCCCGAATAGCGCGCATAGCGTCCATACCGTCACGGGACAGAGGATTGTACATTTCCGTGCGCAGCAGCACGAAGTATGTAGATGAAACCCCAATATTCGCTTCGAGTTTCGCCAACTGAACCGCCGCCTGAAGGCTTTGATCGACATCGTGTCGCAAGATCAGATGCGGTTTTTCCTGCTCGACATCGTCGAAATTCCGAACCTCATATCCCGTGTCGAGAAACGACCCGATGAGGCGCCGGTACCCATCCGGGGAGAAATCCGCTGCGGTCGTCATGACGTCTCCGCAACCCGCCGCCAGATCGCCTCGAGCTTTTCGGATTGAGTGGGTCCATCGCAGTATTCAGCGACTCGGTCCTTGGCTAGGGAAGCCATGCGTTCGGTTTCCTTTTCGTTATCAGCCAATTGGGCCATGGCGTCGACAAGAGCGCCAACATCCCAATGCGGTTGCAATATGCCTGTCGCGCCGGTTTCGACAAAGCGGTCATAGCGGCCAACGCTGATAACCGGTTTCCCGGCGGCCATGGCCTCCAGAATATCACGGCCCCAGGGGTTCGCCTCCCGCGTTGGTTTTATCACGGCGTCGACGGCGGCCAAAATTCTTTCCGGCTCTGACACATGCCCGGTGAAGGTGAACATGTCGGCGACACCGCATTGCCGCGCATATTCATCAAGTCCGCCGCCTTGCCGCGCAATACGCCCCAGCAACCCCGGCAGGGAGCGGGTGAGGTTAACATTTCCCGCGACGACGAAACCAATATCGTCCCGCCCAGCCTTCTTCAGCAGCACGGCGAGGTCGATAAGACGGTCCGTGCCGCGAAGCCAAGCATAATTGGACAGACACCCGACCAGAAAAGATTTGCGGTGAGCAAAGGAGTCATCCAGTTCCCAAGGAAGCGTACCGAGCGGCGACGGTTCGACGATGTTATGGAGAATATCGCCGTCAACCGGGAACCCGGCGTTGCGGGACATGGTTTCCCGCTCGTTTTCGGTTATGAAAATTCTGGCGTCGGTATTTTCGGCGACAATCCGGCTTTGATGTTTCGCGAAGATGTTGCGCCAGATATTCGTGCGGATGTGCATCGCGGCCGGTTTTGGCTTTCTCCGTTTCATGTCGCGAGCCAGCCAAAACAGGGCTTCGTGATTGAAATGAACCAGATCGACCCCATCCAATGCGTCGTAAAAAGCGTCTCGAAACCCTTTAGCCATCAACCAATCGACCGCGAATAAACCAAACATGACCACGTTCCGGCTCGTTCGCGGCAACCCCGAAACCTTTGGCATATCGGGATACACGCCGGACTTGATGCCGGCCTCCTCATAAAGCTGCTGGATCGGACCGTCGCGTTTGCACCAAGCCGACACGTCTATTTTCGACCGATCCAGATGTTTCAGCGAAAAAAACAAGCTTCGGGACGACCCTCCGAACCCACCTTCGATATCCAAACAAAGTACGCGCAATATTTTCGACCACCTGTATGGTTTTTACGATTTCATATGAATCGCGTTTCGGGTTTCATCGATCCCAATATTAAAGATCGAATCGAGTATCGATAAGCCTGCGATGAATTCGGGGCCATTTTGTGGATAGGGATTAGCGGTAAAATCCGAATACCGGATACCGATCCCAGCGTCCTCGAATAATTTTTCATCCTGATATTTTTTTCCGCCAACGCCGGAAAAATAGGTCCCGCCCTCCGTCAATCGAGTGACGATGGCGACCAGACGTTCGGAGCCAGTCGCGGGCTCCAGCTTCAAGTCGCTTTCGAGAATGATAGTCGTATCGATATCGAGCATTCGGCACAGGCTTCGGATCAGCGAAGTGTTCGCTTTTGAAATGTTCTCCGAATCGAGTTCGCCGTACATCGCCTTGACTCCTTGCCAAACCTGCTTGAAAGCGGCCGCGTTATTGTATGCGTTTTTCAAGCGCCCCATATGTTTTCCCGGCCAGGCGGCGTCAGGCGACAGCACGTCTTTTATGAGCGATTTAGACGAAGCCGAAACCGGCGCCGTCATCCATTTCGCAAACCCGCTTTCCAGGATACGGCTGCGATTGATATAGCTGTTTTTGCTATATTGCGCGCAGTCGAGCAAAACAAATACATCCGAGACCGCGATCTTGTGGAAAAAACCGCTCCAGGGCGCATAGTTCGGTTGGTGTATCGCGACTGTTTTTGTCATTCTCGTGAGTTATTTCCGGTCGTCGTTCAGCTTAACGGCCAGGTCCATTATTTCGTCTTCTATCGACGACGAAACTACGTCGTAGCCGCTTTGGAATTTATCCACGAGCAACACTCTATTCCTTTTCCCCGTATCACCAGCGACGATTTTGCTTTTGGAGTTACAAACCCCGATCACGCGCTCGGCCAGATCGGACAGACTTAACGAAACGGGGTTAGCGACATTATAAATTCCGAAAATGTCGCGGGGTCCGGTTATGGCGGCCTGTTTCAACGCCCCAACGGCGTCATTCATGAACGTTAGGGTGTAAACGCTGTCCGGTTCCGCGACGTCAATCGGCGCGTTGTTCAGCGCCGATTCGACGAAGTTGAACAATACGCCGCCCTGGCGGGGATACCCATGCAACCCAGCGAAACGAAGAATCGTCACCGCGAAATGTTGGTGGGCAAGGTTCCGTAGCGCTTGCTCTGTCGTGAGCTTGCTTACGCCATAGGCAATCGTGGGATCGGTTTCGGAATGCTCGCTGTATGGTCCGTCTCCCGAATAAACACTGATCGTCGAACAATAGATGAAATGGGTTGTCCGGTTCCGACGCGCCGCCAGGGCGAGATTGGCACTGGCGATTACGTTGTCCTGGAATAAAGAAGCCGCCGCCCCATCGCCATCTTCCGGCGATATCCGCGCGGCGGCATGGATCACGACGTCGAACGGACCCCGCTTCATGATCCTGTCGATATGGGTTTGGTTCGACAAATCCCCGGACACATGCTCAATGTTTAGAACCGCGCGCCGACGTTGGCGGCTCGTGGTCGTCAATGTGAATCCCGGTGCGCAGTCAGAGGAGAACTCTTGAGCTGCGAACTCACGGGCGAACGCATTGCCGAGCAAGCCATGCGCGCCCGTCAAAAGGATTTTCCGCGCCATCACGAACTTCGAATGATGGTAACCAACGCATCGGAAATTGATTTCACGTCGTCTGTCGTCATGTCCAGATGCAGCGGAAGACACATCGAACGCTGCAACGCCTGTTCCGTGTTTTTCAATGTGCCGGTATCGAATTCCTGAAATACTGCTTCTTGATGCGTTGGCAGGTAAATCGGCTTCGCCTGAACGGAAAATTCCGACGCCAACCTGGATTGAATGACACCGATATCCAGTCCGGAATCGACAAACACCGGATATTGATAATATGCGGGCTTACTTCCACTTGGAATATTCAAACACCGAACGCCAGGTTGGTTCGCTAACGCGTCGTCATACGCCGCCGCCAACCTGCGCCGGTGAGATACGATATCTCCTGCATTTCTGGTCTGGTGATACGCAACGCAGCATCGAATTTCATCCAGGAACCAATCGTTGCCTAACTTATCGATGTCGCCGGTTTCCTGGTTTTTACCGAACAAGCGCTGTTCCGTCGCAAATTGCTTCAATTTCTCGTCGGACGTCGTGATAATACCGCCGGTGCCTGACGTTAAAACCTTCGTCGGGAAAAAACTGAAACACCCCGCATCGCCCAAACTACCCGCCTTGTGGCCATCTATTTCACCGCCATGCGCGTGGGCAGCGTCTTCCAGCAGGAAAAGATCGTGCTTTTTCGCAAACGCCATAATCTCGCGATACTCGTCGGATATCACACCCGTTAAATGAACCCAGATAACGCCTTTCGTTTTCCCGGTCCGCTTCCGTTCCAAATCTTCCAGATCGAAGGAAAGCGTTTCCGGATTCATATCGACCAGAACAGGCGTCCCGCCAGCGAAGAGAACGGCGCTGACATCCGTTACGAACGCGCCGCTTGGAACCAGGACTTCATGATCCTTGGCGCCAAAATATTGCAGGCAAATCGTTAACGCCGTGGTGCAGGTGTTGACGGACACCGCGTGGGGCGTCCCGGCAAGTTCGGCGAACGCCCGTTCGAATTTATCTTGAAACGGCCCCATCATGAGTTGGCCGGATTCGAGAACGCCATCGATATCCGCGCAAATTTTCTCCCTGAGAGATTTTGAAAAATAAGGGCGGGCGAGCGGATATTTGAATTTAGCCATTTTAAAACCGGTGCAGTTGAAACCTTGGGTTTATTTAACGGGCGCCTCCGGCGAACGGATGGTTCGCACCATCCGCTTCCTAAAACAAGACCTTTCCCTGCCCCTACCGCTTCGCGTCCAACCCCGCCAGCACCTTCGGCGGCGACATCGGCAAATCATTCAGCCGCAGCCCCATCGCGCTTTCGATGGCGTTGGCGACAGCCGCCATCGGCGGAGCGATGGGCACTTCACCGACGCCGCGCACGCCATGGGGATGCGCGTCGTTGGGAATTTCGATCACGACAGCTTCGATCATCGGCAAGTCCGAAGCGACGGGCATACGATAATCCAGGAAGCCGGGATTCTGCATCTGCCCGTCATCGCCATAGATGTATTCCTCGTTCAACGCCCAGCCGACGCCTTGCGCCACGCCGCCCTGGATTTGCCCTTCGACATAGCTCGGGTGAATGGCGCGACCGACATCCTGCATCGCCGTATAGCGTAGAATTTCGACGCGGCCGGTGTCCGGGTCGACTTCAACATCGCAAATATGCGTGGCGAACGCCGGCGCGGCGCCTTGCGCATTGATCGATATCTGCCCCGTGATGGGACCGCCGGTCGCCGCCGCCTTGGCCGCGATATCGGCTAGCGACAACGGTTCGAAATCACCTGCGTTCGACCCGGCGGGACGCGCTTCTCCGTTTTCCCAAACAACCGCGTCAACTTCGATATCCCAGATCTTCGCCGCGCGTTCGCGTAGCGTCTGGATGACCTTTTCCGCCACCTGCGTCACCGCCATGCCGGCGGAAAATGTGACGCGGCTGCCGCCGGTCGTCGCGCTGATGCCGATGGCGTTGGTGTCGCCGATCTGCGCGCGCACCAGATGATAATCGATGCCGAACATTTCGGCGGTGATGTTCACCATGGACGCGCGGCTGCCGCCAATGTCCGGATGGCCGGTAATGACCGTGACCGTGCCGTCTTCGTTGATATGAATTTGCGCGCTGGATTCGCCGCCGACGTTGAACCAGAACCCGCTGGCGACGCCCCGGCCCTGGTTCGGACCCAGCGGCGCGCTGTAATGCGGGTGTTTCTGTGCGGCTTCCAGCGTCTCCACGAATCCGACCTTGCGGAACGTCGGTCCATACGCCGCACGCGTGCCTTCCTTAGCGGCGTTCTGCAGCCGGAATTCCAGCGGGTCGATGCCCAGTTCACGGGCTAGTTCGTCTATCGTGCTTTCAACCGCAAACGCGGCGATAGGCGATCCCGGCGCACGATACGCGTTGCTCTTGGGCCGGTTCATCACCACGTCGTAACCGATCGATTGTACATTTCCGATGTCGTATGGCGCGAAAGCGCAGGACGCCGCCGGACGCGCTGGCGCACCCGGAAATGCGCCCGCCTGAAAGCGAAACGTGGCGGTGGCCGCCGTGATCTTGCCGTCCTTGGTGGCGCCGATTTTCACCGTGTTCGACGAACCCGAGGTCGGCCCCGTCGCGCGGAACACTTCTTCGCGCGTCATGACCATCTTGACCGGAGACCCCGATTTCCGCGCCATGACCAAGGCCAGCGGCTCCAGGTAAATGATTGTCTTGCCGCCGAAGCCGCCGCCGATTTCAGCGGGAATGGCGCGAACATCAGCGACGTTCAATCCCGTCATCTTTGCGGTCGCGCTGCGCACCATGAAATGGCCCTGACTGCTGCTCCAGATCGTCGCCTGATTATCCTTGGCGACGCTCACCAGACAGGCGTGCGGTTCGATGTAGCCCTGATGCACGGGCTTGGTCTTGTAGCTGCGTTCGATCACGACATCGGCGGCGGCGAAGCCCGCTTCCAGATCGCCAATTTTGAATTCAAGCCGGCTCGCGACGTTCGATGCGGTTGTCGGCTTCGGGTCGACCCCGGCGGTGCGCAGGAAGTCGTGCAACACGGGCGCATCCGGCATCATTGCTTCGTCCACGTCGATGACATGGGGAAGCACTTCGTATTCAACCTCGATCAGCGCCAAGGCGTCTTCGGCGATCTTGACCGATGTCGCGGCCACGGCGGCGACCGGGTGCCCCGCATACAACACCTTGTCCCGCGCCATGATATTACGGCTGACAAATCGCAAGTCCGCAGGGCCGACCATCACCGGCGTGTCCAAGGGGAATTCAACCATGTCGTCGGAACAAATCGCCGCTTTGACGCCTGGCAGGGCGGCGGCTTTTTTCAGATTGATCGACTTGATCCTGGCGTGGGCGTGCGGGCTGCGCAGCACCTTGCCCCAGAGCATGCCCGGCAGATTGAAGTCAGCCCCGAACGTCGCGCGCCCGGTCACCTTGTCGGCGCCGTCCGGCCGTATCGTCCGCTCACCAATCCATTTATTGTCCGTGCCGCTGCCATCCATGCCGATGTCTCCCTTTCAGTACGCCGTAGTGTACGGGCGTCGGTATCGTCAAAATTTTACTGATAAACTCCAGACGTCCTGCTTAAGGACGCAAATTCAATAACCAATATAGTATGACTCCCCAGCTAAGGACATGCCCGATTCTCTAGAATTACGGTCTAGAATTACACCCCGGAATTACACCAGGGACCTTTCGCTAATCAGAAAGTCGGCGGCAGCGCGCAGGTCCGCGAACCGCGCCGTCGGTTCATGCGACCCGGTTTCCGCCGGTTTGGAATTCCCCGACGCGACAAGGATAGAGCACAAACCGGCGGCGTTCGCCCCGACGATGTCGGTCGCCAACGTGTCGCCGATCATCACGATTTCATCGCGCGCCACACCAAGAAGGTCGATGGCGCCTTCGAAAATTTCCGGCTGTGGTTTTCCGATTACCGTCGCAACGCACCCCGTCGCGGCTTCGAGGAAGGCGATCACCGCGCCTGTTTCAGGCTCCGGCCCCGCCGAGGTTGGAATGACCACATCGCCGTTGCTCGCGATCAGTTCAGCCCCCCCGGTCAAATGCCGGATGGCGGGCGTTAAATCGGAAATTTTCATGTCGAGGTCGACGCCAACGACAACATAGTCGGGCGCGTCGCTTTCAATGGCGCCAGCGTCGAGAAGGGTTTGGCGCAAGACCGCGCTGCCAACGACGTGAATTTCAGGCGCTGTCCCTTGCGCCATCAAATAACGGGCGGTCGCGAGGCCCGACGTAAGGATGTTGGACGCTCGTAGATCGTATCCCATACCCTTCAATTTTCGTTCACAGTCTTCAGGCGTCCCGCGCGCATTGTTCGTCAGGCAGACAACGCCGACTCCATGATTTTGCAGGTCGCGCACCGCCGCCGCTGATCCCTCAATCGCCGCATCGCCGCGAAACAGCACGCCGTCCATATCCAGGATGACGCCCCGGATCGCGCCCTGAAAATGCAGATAATTCTCGGGGTGGTCCGGCGTCGGCGATGGCGGGCGTGGCGGCGTCCAATGCATGTTAAGCCCCCGCACCGGCGCTTCGTAAACCATGGGGTCGCCGCCATGCGCGCGCCATTGGACCTGTTCACCGACATTGATCTCCGCCCAGGCGCCGGACGCTTCGGCCTGGGTCGTGAAACTTTCGGTCAACGATTGCAGCGTCAGGTACCGGATTCCGTCGATGGTGCTGCTGTCGTTCCAATGCACATGCCCGGCGACGCACATAACGACATTGCCCGCGGCTTCGATAATTTCCCGCGCCTTCGCCGTATGCTGCAGGGACGCGGACACGACATGATTCTGGAAATAAAAATTCCCGACCATCGCCCCATCGTTCAAAGGGATATGCGTGAAAACAATCGACGACTTGCCCGTTGCCGCCAAATCCCGCCGCAACCATTCGAGTTCGGAATCGGACGGCGTCGGATTGTGCGCATAGCCATGCGAAAGGTCGAGTTGCCAGAAGACCAGATGCCACCCCTTCAGGTCGAAACTATGACTGCCAAGGGGGCGCCCGAGAATGTCCTCGTTCTCTTCACGGGACAGGTAATGCAAATCGTGGTTCCCCAACAAATGTTCATGGCGAACATTCACACCCTCGAAAACCGACATAACGTCGCGCGCCAATCCCAAATCGGTATCGTGATCGACGTTCGAAATTCGGTCGCCCAAATCAACGACGAGGTCGACATCCAGTTCACACACCCGGTCGCGGAACCCTTCCAGCAAGGGCACGGCGAGCGCGCCCATTTTCGTAAACCGCGTCGGCCCGTGATGAATGTCGGTGACGACCGCCAGTTTCAGTGTTTCCGCCATGCTGACTCCTCTGCTGCTGGGCGCCACCGTACTCACCGAACTTCCCGCTTTCAATATCGTCCTTTTGGGTCGTCCCTTTGGATTGCCTTTAGGGGGGGCATCGTGGAAACTGACCGGAATGAACCAAACGAGTGAGGGCACATGAGCACGAAGCCGCCGTTGGAGGGAATCCGGGTGCTGGATATCGGCACCCTGATCGCAGGGCCGTTCGGGGCCACGTTATTGGGTGATTTCGGGGCCGAGATCATCAAGGTCGAGCAACCGGGGCCAGGCGACGCGCTGCGCGGCACACCGAAGGATGGCGAAGCGGGACGGCCCACGGGTTGGCGGGTCGATGCGCGCAACAAGAAATCCGTCACGCTGAACCTGCGCGTAAGGCAAGGTCAGGAAATCCTCTACGAACTGGTCAGGACAGCGGATATCGTCATCGAGAATTTCACCCCCGGCACTCTGGAAAAATGGAATGTCGGCTGGGAAGACCTCCGCAAGGTCAACCCGCGATTGATCATGGTGCGCGTGTCCGGGTATGGGCAGACCGGACCGTATTCCAAACGCGCGGGGTATGACCGCATCGCGCTGGGGTTTTCCGGCTATATGTACCCGACCGGGTTTCCCGACCGCTTCCCGGTCCGCCCCGCCTTCCCCACCGCCGATTACAACACCGGCACGTTCGGGGCCTACGCCGCGATGCTGGCGTTGTACGAACGCGACGCGCGCGGCGGCGAAGGGCAGATGATCGACCTTGCGCTGTATGAACCCCCATTCCGCATCACCTCCAATCTGCTGGCCAATTACAACGCAACCGGCGAAATCCGCGAGCGCATCGGCAACCGCAACCCGACGTTCGCCCCTGCCGGCACGTTCGAGACCAAGGACGGCCGCTATGTCCAGATCGCCGCAGGTGGCCAGAAGGTGTTCCAACGGCTGGTCGAGGCCATGGGCATGCCGGAACTGGCGGACGACCCGCGCTATTCGGTCAGCCGGGAACGCATCGCGCGCGCCGACGAGCTGGAGCAAATCCTCGCCGACTGGATCGGCGAACGGAATTTCGCCGAGATCGAGGAACGGCTGGTCGGCGGCAACGTGCCGTTCGGCGGCATCTACACGCCCGCCGACATCGCAGTCGACCCCCACTATCAGGCCCGCGACAGCTTCATCACCGTCGAGGACCCCGAAGACGGCCCCATGGCCATGCCGGGCGTCATCCCCAAACTCATGGGCACCCCCGGCAAAGTGACCTCCACGGGCCCCAAGCTGGGCCAGCACAACGACGAAATCTATAAGGGGCTGCTGGACAAAAGCGCCGACGAACTGGCCAAACTATCCAAGGACGGGATCATTTAACGCCGCGCCATCATCCCAGATAACCCCTATCCCAGATAAAAGGGCCTGCCGGATTCGCGCAGCCAGATGCGCACCAGATGGCGGCGGCGTTCCGGTTCCGGCCAGTCGCGGAACGACGTGCGCCGATGGCCGAGCCGCCGGTTGTTGACGATCTGGATTTGCCCGCGCTCGAACTCGAATGTCTTGCCGAGGCCGGGGCGTTCTGGCACCCGCATCAACGCGTCAATCGCCGCGCGCCCGGACGCATCCATGTCTTCGCGTCGCAACTCGAACCCATGCTCGACCCGGCGCGGCGAGAAGCAGGCGTATAGCCGCTCCCCATCCGACTCGAACACCGGCTTGACCGACACCACATCGTCATCCGGCGCATGTTCCATCTGGCGGTCGAAATAGAACGGTTCGTACAGGCGCGGCAGGACATCGGGAAATTCCGCCAGCAACAAATTATACACCGTCTCCAGACTGACCAGCCCGCTTATCCCGCCCTTGCGCGCCGTCTGCAGGCAGAACAGCGCGACGAAATCCGGCGGCAAATTGAAGGCGTTGTCAGTGTGGTAACTTTGCCCGCCATTGGTTTTCGACGACCGCACCCCGCTGCCCGCGAGCGCCTTCTTGCCGGTATCGGTCACGTCGTAAATCATCTCGCCGTCCCATTTCTGGGCGACGGGCCGGCTGACCATCGACATCAACAGCCAGTAGAGCTTCTTCGCAACATCAATTTCC
>JABJJH010000432.1 GCA_018660965.1 Rhodospirillaceae bacterium
CGTAAATCGGGAACCCGCCGATATAGGGCATGAACACGCGCGGGCGACCGGGGATGTTGGCGCCGACATACCAGGAACTGCACGTGGACCGAAGCGAGACCTTGGCGACCGCGTTGACGTGCTCGACCCATTCATCCTCGAAGCTCAATTCCGGTTCGATGGATTGCGCCCCCACGTCGCGGATGTGGGCCATGCAATCGGTCATCCAGTCCACGTGTTGTTCGATGGACGGGATCATGTTCGCCAGAACCGACGGGCTGCCGGGGCCGGTGATCATGAAAAAATTCGGGAATCCCACCGTGGACAGGCCCAGATAGGTTCGCGGTCCCGCACGCCATTTTTCGGCCAGGGTCAACCCGCCGCGCCCGGTGATGTTGATCTTGTCGAACGATCCGGTCATGGCGGCGAACCCGGTGGCGCAGACCGCCACATCGACCTTGTATTCAACGCCGTTGGCGACGATGCCGGTTTTGGTGAAGCGTTCGATGGGGTTTTTCGACACATCGACCAGTTTCACATGGGGCAAATTGTAGGTTTCGAAATAGCCGCTATCGACGCACAGCCGCTTGCACCCCAGAATATCGTCCGGGCATAGCATATCCGCCGTCGCCGGGTCGTTCACCACGGCGCGGATCTTGGCGCGGGCGAAGTCGGCGATGGTGTCGTTGGCGTCCTTTTCGAACAGCAAATCGCCATAGGCGCCCAGAAACGGCAAGCCGCCGCGCGCCCAGGCTTCCTCGTATTGTTGTTCGCGTTCTTCCGCGGTCGCGTCCAGGGCGGGCTGCATGTTGAACGGGAAGTAAAAGCCGGTCGGCCGCGCCCGCGCCTTGGCCCGGAATCCGGGGTAATCCGCCTTGATGCCGCGTTCGTATTCCGGGTCCATTTTCGCGTTCCAGGCCGGGATGGCGTAGCTGGCCGTGCGCTGAAACACGGTCACCGACTTGGCCTGCCGCGCGATGATCGGGATCGATTGAATCGCCGACGACCCGGTGCCGATGACGGCCACGTCCTGCCCGGTAAAGTCGACGCCGTCATGCGGCCATTCGCCGGTGTGATGGATGGGGCCCTGGAAGTCGTCCAGACCGTCGAACGGGGGCCGGTTCGCCGCCGACAGACAGCCGACCGCCATGATGCAGAATTGCGCGCTGACCGTGTCGCCCTGATCGGTTTCCACAATCCAGCGGCTGGCGGCCTCGTCGAACACCGCCGCCGTCACGCGCGTGTCGAACTGGATATCCCGGCGCAAATCGTAGCGGTCGGCCACATGGTTGGCGTAGGCGAGGATTTCCGGTTGCGGCGAATATTTTTCCGACCAGCTCCACGCCTGATCCAGCTCATCGGAAAACGAATAGGAGTATTGCATGCTTTCCACATCGCAGCGCGCGCCGGGATAGCGGTTCCAATACCACGTGCCGCCGACGCCGCCGCCGGCTTCGAACACCCGCGCCGAAAAGCCAAGCTCGCGCAGACGGTGCAGCATGTACATGCCCGCGAACCCCGCGCCCACCACGATGGCGTCGACAGTGTCGGGGGCGGCGTTGGCTTTCGTTGTGGTCATGGCGGCGTCCTCATGAATATCTTCGGCATGGGCCGTGAATAAGAGCGCCTAAAAAACCACGAATGCGCGGATTTTAAAAGCCGGTCGGTGGGCCGAGCGGCAATGCGCCGCGCCCCGGCGGTGTCCGATCCGAAGTCAGGTCGAAAGGGGCAGGGTCATGAACACGCTGTTCGGGTCTTCCCGGTACGATCCGAACGGGGGGCAATACTGGAACCCGAACCCGGCGTAGAGCGCACGGGCGGGCGCGAATTCATCCATCGAGCCTGTTTCCAGACTGATGTGCGCGTAGGACCGCCCGCGCGTCACGCCCAGGATATGCGTTAAAAGGCGTCGTGCGACCCCTGCGCCGCGATGGGCGTGCGCGGTGTGCATGGGTTTTATTTCGCCGTGACGACGTGGCGCTCCCGCACTGGTTTGCTCGGACTTGATCCGAGTACCCAGGGCCACCCACGCTCATGTTTGCCAAGATTATCGCGCCGTTCCTCTGGATACTCGGATCAAGTCCGAGTAAACAGGAAGGGGAAATGGTCGCTAAATGCTTAGGGGTTCGTCATAAAACAGGGCGAGGTTAAGAGATCAGCGTGACCGAGGGACACGTGAGTCCACGAGTGCGGTGACCGCAGCCTAGGGGAATGACCATACCCGTTTGCTCGGACTTGATCCGAGTACCCAGGGTCACCCATGCTCTTGTTTGCCAAGACTGTCGCGCCGCTCCTCTGGATACTCGGATCAAGTCCGAGTAAACGCAATTTGTGCGTGACGGCCCTTGAATTCACCGAATATATGATTATATGCCTAATATGGGATTTCACCATAACCCGGCGTCGTCCCCTGAAATGATAACCAAAGCTAACCCATGCATACTGAAAAAGGGGGGGCCGATTAACATTTCGACGTTGTGCGCCAACTCGCCTTTACCCAAACGGCCCTTACAGAGGCAGCCGCACCCGGGCGCGCAGGCCGTTGTGCGGGGAGTCCTCCAGGATGATGTCGCCGCCATGGGCGCGCGCGACGCCGCGTGCGATGGCCAGTCCCAGCCCGGTGCCGCCGGTGTCCGGGTTGCGCGATTGATCGACCCTGTAGAAGGGGCGGAACGCCTTTTCCCGTTCATCTTCGGGGATGCCGGGGCCGTCGTCGTCGATGATGATTTCGGTCATGCCGCCGCGTTTGCCGACCCGGACCCAGACATGCTCGCCATACCGGTTGGCGTTGGCGATCAGATTGTCGAGGCAGCGTTGTACCGCCTGGGGCTTCATCCAGGCTTTGATCTGGCCTTCGACATGGCAGTCGATGACGGCTTTGTTGCGCCGCCACCCCATGACCAGATCCTCGATCATGGTTGTCAGGTCGGTTTCCACGGCGACTTCATCGCCTTCGCCCCGCGCGAAGGTCAGGTAGCCGTCGATCATTTTCTCCATGTCGTCGATGTCGCCTTTCATGTCTTCGATTTCCGGGCCTTCGCCCAGCATCGCGAGTTGCAGCCGCATGCGGGTCAGCGGCGTGCGCAAATCGTGACTGACGCCGGACAACATGTCGGTGCGCTGGCGGATCTGGCGGCGGATGCGTTGGCGCATCAGGTTGAATGCGGCGGCGGCCTGGCGCACCTCCAGCGCGCCGCCGGACTGAAAATCATGCTCGACCTCGCGGCCCTTGCCGAAGCCGTCGACGATTTGGGCCAGACGGCGGATCGGGCGCACCTGATTGCGCATGAACACCGACGCGATGGCGAACAGGATCAGCGACGATCCGACCATCCACATGATGAAAATGTAGGTGGTCGAACTGAACAGCCGTTCGCCTGGCGCCGTCACGCTCATGACGCCGCCGGGCAACTGGATGTCGATAATGACCTGTTCCTTGAACGAGGACGTGTCGAGCTGGAAGGGGCGGCGCACGCGCTCACGGATGGCGTGCGACAGGAATTTGTCGATGCGCGCGTTCACCGACTTGTCGGGCGGCTGGTTGGGCAGGATTGCGTCGGGTCGCAGGGC
>JABJJH010000348.1 GCA_018660965.1 Rhodospirillaceae bacterium
CGCGCCGCCATCGCATCCCCCACCACGCGGGCGGCGTAAACATGCGCCATCACATGAACGCCCCACTGACGCGTCCATTGATCGTCATCGGGGTCGTCGGGGATTGTCGGCGGAACCCCGGCGTTCGAACAGAATATATCAATGGGACCGAAGGCGGCCTCGACCGCACCCGCGAACGCGCGTATATCGCTTTCAACCGACACGTCGCAGCCATAGCCGACACCGCCGAATTCGTCGGCGACCGTCTTCGCCCCGGCGCCGTCCAGGTCGGCGACGCCGACGCCCTTGGCCCCCGCCGCCGCGAACGCGCGCGCCAATGCGCGCCCAATGCCGTTGGCCCCGCCGGTCACCGCGACAACCTTCCCTTCGATATCCACGAATCAGTCCCCCTTCTTTTGTTTACCGCCCGGATATCCGGACACCATTTTTTCAGCGTCGCCCCAGCCTTCCGCAAGCGTGGTCATGCACTCCACGATGATGATCATTTTGGAAATTTTCCAGGCCGCCCCCACGCGCACGAAATCCCATTCATAGGCGCCCCATCCGCAATAGGACTCACCGTTATGTGCATGCAACACCAACCAGTTGGCCCACCCCGTCGCGCTATTCGCGCCGGTCAAATCGATTTGTTCGTTGGTGATGAAACGGCGGCGGTTGCCAAACGTCGCGATGTAATGCCGGAAAGACTTCACGACCGCGTCCTTGCCCTGATGCGGCTTACCGGTAAACCAGGGTCGCGTCTCCATGACGACATCGTCAGAAAATATCGCGCTTTGCTCCGCGTCGATTTCTTCGTCCACAGCCCGCGCATAGCGCGTAATCAACCGCCAGAGCTCATCCTTGTCGGCGAATTTCCGCTGAGCGGCTTCCAGTTGTTCCACCCGTTGCGCCAATTCCATCGCAATGCCTCCTCCACACACGGCCCCCCGAACGACCATAAGGGGCCGCTGTTTGTTGTCCGGACAATTCAAGTACAGCACATTGACGACGGCGCTAAAACCCTATTGCGCACGATGCAGATTGGGCGAAACAGACCCAGACGAGCCTCACGCCTCAACAGTGCGTTGGGAAACCTGAACGGATGACGTCGTCGGAAACGCTGACGCTTTTATCGCTCGACGAGTTCGGGAATTTTCGGTTTCGGCGATCCTTTACCGCCGGAGCCGCCGCTGGGGCCCCCGCCGGAACCGCTACCGGAGGACGTGAATTCAAACGTCAGAACGTCATCCTCCAATCCAACCGCCACGATACCGCCCTTCGACAACTTGCCGAACAACAATTCCTCGGCCAGCGGCCTTTTGACGTGTTCCTGGATCACCCGCGACAGCGGCCGCGCCCCGAATTTTTTATCGTACCCTTTTTCCGCCAGCCATTCGCGGGCGTCATCGTTCAATTCAATCGACACGTTGCGGTCGGCGAGTTGACCTTCCAGCTCCATGATGAACTTATCGACAACAAGGTGGACGATCTCGCGCGACAATCCGTTGAACCCGATGGTCGCATCCAGACGATTGCGGAATTCAGGCGAAAACATGCGATTAATCGCTTCTTCGTCTTCGCCTTCACGTTCGTCGCGCGCGAAGCCCATCGCCGGTTTGGCCAAATCCGCCGCGCCCGCATTGGTCGTCATGATCAGGATGACGTTTCGGAAATCAACGTTCTTACCGTTGTGGTCGGTCAACTTTCCATGGTCCATGACCTGAAGCAGGATATTAAACAAATCCGGATGGGCTTTTTCGATTTCATCCAGAAGCAGAACCGAATGCGGGTTTTGGTCGACCGCGTCGGTCAACAAGCCGCCCTGGTCAAACCCGACATAGCCCGGCGGCGCCCCGATCAACCGGGAAACCGAATGGCGCTCCATGTATTCCGACATATCGAATCGCGTCAACTCGATGCCCATGGTCATCGCTAATTGACGCGCCACTTCGGTCTTGCCAACGCCGGTCGGGCCGGAGAACAAATAGCTGCCGATGGGCTTTTCCGGTTCGCGCAACCCCGCGCGCGACATCTTGATCGCCGTGACGAGGGAACCGATGGCTTCGTCCTGTCCGAACACAACGGTTTTCAAATCCCGTTCAAGGTTTTTCAGAGAATCCCGGTCATTCCGCGACACCTGTTTCGGCGGAATACGCGCCATCATCGCGACCACCGCTTCGACATCCTTGACGCCAATCGTTTTCTTCCGCTTGGAGGGCGCAACGAGCATCTGAGACGCGCCGACTTCGTCGATCACGTCAATCGCCTTATCCGGCAGTTTACGGTCGTTCATGTATTTGGCCGAAAGCTCGACAGCCGTTTTCAAGGCTTCAGCGGTGTAACGAATTTTGTGATGTTCCTCGTAATACGGCTTGAGGCCCTGGAGGATCTTTATGGTGTCGGCGACGGACGGTTCGCGAACGTCGATTTTCTGAAAGCGCCGGACCAACGCCCGGTCTTTTTCGAAATGATTCCGGAATTCCTTGTAGGTCGTCGATCCGATACAGCGCAGCGTCCCGCTTTGCAGCGCAGGCTTGAGCAGATTGGAGGCGTCCATCGCGCCGCCGCTTGTCGCGCCGGCCCCGATGATGGTGTGAATTTCATCGATGAATAAAATGGCGCCGGGCAAATCCTCCAGCTCGCTGATAACCGCCTTCAAGCGTTCCTCGAAATCACCCCGGTAGCGAGTCCCCGCCAACAGGGCCCCCATGTCGAGCGAATAGATGACATCGGATTCAAGTACTTCGGGCACGTCGCCGTTTTCGATGCGCCGCGCCAACCCTTCGGCTATGGCCGTTTTCCCGACGCCAGGGTCGCCGACATAGAGCGGGTTATTCTTCGTGCGGCGGCACAACACCTGGATCGTCCGGTCGACTTCGGTCGCGCGTCCAATCAACGGATCAATCTTGCCGTCGCGCGCCTTTTTGTTGAGATTGACGCAATAGGCGTCGAGTGATTCCGTCCCTTTTTTATTGACCGCTTCCGCCGAGGCGTCTTCGTCCGCGCCGTTCACTTCGGCCTCGGCCCCTTCGCTCGAAACTTTCGCAATTCCGTGAGAAATATAGTTGACCGCGTCGAAACGGGTCATGTCCTGGGCCTGCAAATAATAAACCGCATGGCTTTCCCGTTCGGAGAACATTGCGACAAGGACATTCGCGCCGGTCACTTCTTCGCGGCCCGAGGATTGGACGTGAATGGCGGCGCGTTGCAAAACGCGCTGAAACCCCGCCGTGGGCCGTGGGTCCTCGACCTGGCTCGCAACCAGCATGTCGAGTTCGCCTTCAAGGTATTCGCTCAAATCCTTCCGCAATTTGTCGATATCCACACCACACGCCCGCAACACCGAGACAGCGTCCGTATCTTCGGTCAACGCATGCAGCAGATGCTCCAGGGTCGCGTATTCGTGCCGATGCTCGCTCGCCAGAGCGAGCGCGCGATGAAGGCTTTCTTCTAGGTTCCGGGATAACACGGGCGCTTCAATCCTTTTCCAATGTGCATTGCAGCGGGTGCTGATTTTTCTGGGCGAAGTCCATGACGCGATTCACCTTGGTCTCTGCGACCTCGTAGGTGAAAACGCCGCACACGCCGACACCGCGCCGGTGAACATGCAGCATGACTTGCGTCGCTTCTTCCTGATTCATCCCAAAGACATGCTCCAGAACGTGAACGACGAATTCCATTGGCGTGTAATCGTCATTTAATAGAAGCACCTTATACATGGACGGCTTTTTGGTTTTTGGACGGGTCTCAACAACCGTACCCGTCCCCACCCCGTCGTCCGTTGAATTTCCTTGCCTGCTCATGATCATCTCAAGTCTGCGCCAACTCTGGAATAATATTGGATTTTTACGCCGACGGGAAAGGTTTATCTGAATTTATTTAACGGAGAATGAATTCGCCGTCGCGCGATACGCAAAAAGGCCCAGCGAATTATATCGCTGGGCCTTTGCATATCGTCAAAAATTGGCGGAAACCGGGCAGGGGGGAGGTTGCCCGGCTTCCGATTGTGTCCTGATCCGGAAATCCGTGTTATCGAAATTCCCGTGAATCAGCGCACAAAAACTTTGCTGCGACGGTAAACGAACGTCGATTACGCCGCAGATTTGACGAATTTTTGCGCCACGGCGCTGAATTGCGCCTGAATCGGGGCGGTCGCCTCGTTCGTGATCTTCATGGACATTTCCGACAAATTCGTCGATTCCGCGACAGCCTTGTCGAAGCTGGACTTGGCGAAGGCGGATTGCGCGTCAACGACATCGGTGATGGTCTTGGCGCTCATCATCGATTTGGCGGCCTCGACACTTTCCTGCGCCGAACCCTGGGCGAATTCAAAACAGGCCTTACCGAAGTTCTCGAAACCCTTGGTCCAGATCTCGCCCGCTTTCACGAAGGCGTCCATGCTTTCCTTGTTGAAGGCGGCGACGTCGTCGTAGCCCTTCAACGCGGCGGTGCTGGTCTTTTCCACGTGATCTTTCGTCATTTCAACCACCTGTTCATATCCTTGCGTCGACGCGGCGACGACCTGTTCAATTGTTTTCTGGCCCGCCACGAAAGCGTCGCCCGCCGATTGGCCGGTCGAAGCCGAGGCGCCCTTTGCTTTTTGCGTCATATTCATTCTCCATTCGGGGTTACGAGGCCTCGCCAGCGGAGGGCCGCCAGGCCAACAAATTTCCACTTCAAACTTGATGCTGCACTGCAATATGATATGAATATCGCAGTTATTATCTCCCCGTCAACTAAAATATGCTGCAGTGCACAATTATTTTTGTGCGGCGCCCACGGAGCGATTTAGGAAGACCTCGCCTTTCCTGATGGACAAGCGAATCGGGTTCCAATACAATTGTGTTAATTTTGTGGCGCGAGCCAATAAGGCGGCATCCTTTCAATGATAACCAAAGAAAAACTGGCTATTTCCAAATGAAAAACCTGCCTTTAATCTTTGTAAGTATATGGGTTTTCCTTGGGTCTTTTGTGTTTTCACAAGAATCCCAGGCATCACGCTTTGCTTCCATTGTAATTGACGTGGACCGTGGCGCGGTTTTGCATGCGGTGAACCCGGATAAGAGCCGCTACCCCGCTTCTCTCACCAAGATTATGACCCTTTATATGGTCTTCGAGGGGTTAAAGAAGGGCACGCTAACGCTGCAACAACGACTGCATGTCTCGAAACGCGCGGCGGGCATGGCGCCCTCGAGTTTACGGCTCGTCGCGGGCAGCACGATCACGCTTGAAGCCGCGATTTACGCGATTGTCACCAAATCGGCCAACGACGCAGCCGTCGTCATCGCCGAAACACTGGGCGGAACGGAATCAAAATTCGCGCTCAGAATGACGAAAAAAGCGCGCAAACTGGGGATGCGGAAGACGACGTTCAGAAACGCGTCCGGTCTGCCGAACCGACGCCAGAAATCCACCGCGCGCGACATGGCGACCCTGGCGCGCCATCTGATCAGCGATTTTCCGCTTCAGTATCGCTATTTCTCGACCAAAAAATATACGTTCCGCGGGAAAACCCTCAAAAACCATAACAACCTGCTGCGCACTTATCGCGGCGCAGACGGCATAAAAACCGGGTATATTCGCGCCTCCGGGTTCAATCTGGTCGCGTCGGCGGAACGCGACGGTCGTCGGCTGATCGGCGTCGTCTTTGGCGGTCGCAGCTCCAAGACCCGGGACCGGGAAATGGCCCGGCTCCTCGACAAGGGATTTGAAAAAGCCAAGACATGGTCGCCCCCACGAATAGCGGGACTCATTAAAACCAAGAAATTCGCGCCCCGTACGCCAAAACCTGCGTTTAAGCCGAAGCCCGCTGTGGCGAAAGCCACGAACAAGCCGAAGCCCACTGTATCGAAGACCGCTGTATCGAAGACTGCTGTGGCAAAGCCCGCCGCACCGAAATCCATCGGCAATAAATCCACCGGCAATAAAGCGCCATCCGATATCCTGATCGCGTTCCGTGCAACGCCGCCGGACCCAAACGCGCCCGCATGGTCGATTCAGGTTGGCGCCTACCAAAAGTCCAAGCCGGCCCGGCGCGCGGCGCAACGGGCCGTCAAACGCATCCGGAATTTGACGGAACACACCCGAATTCACATCGCGCCACACCAGGAAGGCGACAATCTTATCTATCGCGCCCGCTTGGTTGGGTTCACGAAATCGCACGCCCAAGCAGCCTGCAAGCGTCTTAAACGCCGCCGCATGGGGTGCGTGGCCATTGCCCCGGTGGAAGCCCCAGTATCTTAAAAACGGTATCTTAAAAGCGGTGTCTTAAAAGCTCGGGACTTCGACGCTGGACGCGGTCAATTGCTCGCCGACGGCGGCTTTCAATCGCTCGAGCCCTTCGGCGTTTTCCGATTCACATCGAACGACAAGGACGTTTTGCGTATTGGAGGCGCGCAGCAACCACCATCCGTCCGCATTCAAAACCCGAACGCCATCGGTGCTGTCGACCTTCGCGTCGGTCCGGCCCAAACGCTCCTTTACTTCATCCACGACGGCGAATTTTCTTTCCTCGGACACGTCGAAGCGAATTTCCGGCGTATTGACGACCTGCGGCAAGGCGTCACGCATTTGCGCAAGCGATTGATCCGTGCTGGCCAGAATATCAAGCAAACGAATCGCGGCGTACAAGGCGTCGTCAAACCCGTAATAATGATCGGCGAAGAATATGTGGCCGCTCATTTCACCGGCCAGGGGCGCGTTCAATTCAGCCATTTTCGATTTAATGATCGAATGTCCCGTCGGCGCCATGACCGGATTCCCGCCCATCCGCGCAACTTCGTCGAACAACACCTGGCTGGCCTTGACGTCCGCGATCACGGTCGCCCCGGCATGGGTTTTCAACACATCTTCGGCGTAAATCGACAAGAGCTGATCCCCCCACAACACCCGTCCATCGCCATCGATGACGCCGATGCGGTCGCCGTCCCCATCGAAACCGATGCCCAGGTCGCACCCGTTCTCGCGCACGCAGTCCTTGAGCTGGCTCAAATTCGCCTCGACCGTTGGGTCGGGATGATGCGCGGGAAACGTGCCGTCGATTTCAGCGTTCAACAGGATATGGTCGCCCGGCAAGCGGCTGGTCAACATGGTCATCGCCTCGCCAGCGGAGCCATTGCCCGCGTCCCAGGCCACCTTCAGGGGTTTGCCTGCGCGAAAATCAACCAGCATCCGCGTGACATAGGCGTCGAGGATGGCCATGTCGACAACCCGACCGTCACCGTCCACCCAGTCACCCCGGCTTGAGCGTTCACCCAAGGCGATGATGTCCTGGCCCCAAAACGGACCGCCATTCAACATCATCTTAAAGCCATTGTACTGGGGCGGGTTATGCGACCCGGTCACCATGATCCCCGCATCCGCCTGGAGCGCCTTGGTGGCGAAATACAACGCCGGGGTCGGACACAGCCCGACCCGCAACACACAAAGCCCGCTTTGCGACAACCCTTCGATCAAAGCGGATTCCAACGCGGGCGAACTCAACCGCCCGTCATATCCAACGCAAACCGACCGTCCATCCTGTTCCGCAACCAGGCTGCCCATGGTGCGGCCCAAAGCGCGAGCGTCAGCGATGGTCAAATTGTCTTCAAACAAGCCCCGAATGTCATATTCGCGCAGGATCGTGGGATCAAAATTATGGCCGGTCATTGCGCGGCTCCACTGGTTGCGGTTTCCTTAGGCGCGGCCTCGCTGGACGCCGTTTCCGCCGTCACCGAAGGGCGGCCAATGCTGAAATACTCGAAGTTTTCCCGCATCATTTCTTGCGGGCTGTAAATATTTCTGAGATCAATCATCAAGGGCCGTTCAAGCCTTGATTTCACTTCCTTCAAATCAAGCATTCGGAATTCATCCCACTCCGTTAAAATTACCAAGGCGTCGGCGCCCGTCATGGTATCGTAAGCGCCGCTCGCCCATTTTACGCCGGGAATCAGAGGTTTGGCTTCCTCCATGGCTTCGGGGTCATAGGCGCAAACGGTGGCTCCGGCTTCCTGCAGCACCGGAATTATGTCGAGACTGGGGGCTTCACGCATATCATCTGTATTCGGCTTGAAGGCGACGCCAAGGACCGCGATCTTCCGCCCCGAAACCGAACCGCCGCACGCGTCGATCACCCGTTGCGCCATTGCGGTTTTGCGCATCTTGTTCGCCTCCACGACGCTTTCCACGATCCGTGTCGGCGCACCGACGTCCTGCGCCGTTCGCACCAGCGCCAGCGTGTCCTTGGGAAAACAGGACCCGCCATAACCAGGCCCCGCGTGCAGAAATTTCGACCCGATGCGGCCATCCAGACCAATGCCCTTGGCGACATCCTGGACGTTCGCGCCCACCTTGTCGCAAATATCCGCCATTTCATTGATAAACGTGATCTTCGTCGCCAGAAATGCATTCGTCGCGTATTTGATAAGTTCGGCCGTTCGCCTTTCGGTGAACAATATCGGCGTCTCATTCAAGGACAACGGTCGGTACAACGCCCGCATCACCTCCATCGCCGGTTCCGACTCGGTTCCGATCACCACCCGGTCAGGCCGCATGAAATCCTCAATCGCCGACCCTTCACGCAAGAATTCCGGGTTGGAAACCACATCGAAGTCTGCGTCCGGCCTTGTTTTGCGAACAACCTGCTCGACCTCGCTGCCGGTCCCGACGGGAACCGTCGATTTGGTCACCACGACCGTATATCCATTCAGGGATTCCGCAATCTCCGCCGCCGCCGCATAGACATAGCTCAAATCGGCGTGACCGTCCCCGCGTCGGCTTGGCGTGCCAACCGCGATGAAGACCGCGTCCGCATCCGCAACGGCGGCGCTCAAATCGGTCGTAAATTGCAACGATCCGCTCGCGAACCCGTTAGCGACAAGATCGTCCAGACCCGGTTCGTAAATGGGTATTTCGCCATTTTGCAGGCGCTTGATTTTTCCCGCGTCCTTATCGACACAGGTGACGTCAATGCCGAATTTGGCGAAACAGGCGCCAGACACAAGCCCGACATACCCCGCGCCAATCATTGCAATCCGCATACTTGAAATTCCTTTCCAGCGACATTCGATCTTTATCGTCGAATATTCGGAAAAATTTGTTTACCGCAAATTCTCGATAATTTCACGAATAGCCGGCGCCATTTCAGGGCGCGACAGGGCGAACGCCAATGTCGCCTCGACAAACCCAGCCTTGTCTCCGCAATCAAAGCGCCGGCCCTCGAACCGGATGCCGTGGAAGGGACCATCGTCCAGCGACGCCGCCATGGCGTCAGTCAATTGAATTTCACCGCCGGCGCCCTTCTCTTGCCGGTCAAGCCATCGGAACACGTCGGGCTGCAAAATATATCGCCCGATGATCGACAATGTCGACGGCGCGTCCGACGGGTCCGGTTTTTCAACCAGCCCCTTGATGGAGGCCAGTCGACCATCGTCATGATCGACATCAAGGATGCCGTACCGGTTGGTATGTTCAAGCGGCACATCCATAACGGCCACAACGCTACCGCCGGTTTCCGCGTAGACATCAACCATCTGCTTCAGACACGGCGTTTCCGACATCACGAGATCGTCGGCCAGCAACACGGCGAAAGGTTCGTCGCCGATAAGGTGTCGCGCGCACCAGACCGCGTGCCCAAGGCCAAGCGGCGCCATTTGACGCGTATAGGAAACCTGGCCGGGTTTCGGCATCCAGCCATTAATATCGGCCAGAACATCGTCCTTGCCCTGGTCGTACAACAGTTGATTCAATTCGACGGAAACATCGAAATGATCCTCGATCGCGTGCTTGCCCCGACCGGTCACGAAGATGAATTCCTCGATCCCCGCCTCGGCGGCTTCCTCGACCGCATATTGAATCAAAGGCTTATCGACGATGGGCAACATCTCTTTCGGCATCGCCTTTGTCGCGGGCAGAAATCGCGTTCCCATGCCGCCAACCGGGAAAATCGCCTTTCGAACGGGTTTACTTGTCAATTTCGGCTTCCTCTTACAGACCTCGCCACCAAGGCCCGGCGCCTCCTGTTTGCCATAAATGAACGTGTCGTGGCAACGCGACATCATCGCCGCGGACCGTCATTAAAGTTTTAACGGTCATGTATATTTCAACAACAGCTCCTTGGCCGCGTTTATTTTCGACGCCAGGTAGTCTGAGCCGCCATGATCGGGATGCACTTTCTTCATTAATTCCTTGTGGCTCCGCTTGATTTCAGCCTCGGTCGCGTCCGTATCCAAACCGAGAATATTGTAGGCTTCCTCAATGCTCATGGAGCCGTCTTGCCCAAACCCTTTATCTCGGGACCTCTTGTCCCGCGGCCCCGCATCGCCCCGATCCCAGGCGTCGCCATGAACGCGATCAAGGTAGGCTTCCAGCACGCTGACGGATTGCGAATCCGACGCGGCGGCGCGCCATAGGGACACCACCTCGTCCCGCGTCAACTCGGACAAATTGCGGCCCGCGAAGGGACCTTGCAGAACCTCGCCGTCCATATCGCCGGTGTCATGGTCAAGGCGCATGAGAACGAACCGGGTCCTGACTTCCGATTGTTGACCTCCACTTGGGCCTCGAGCGGCCTTGGCGAGCCGCCCCAGCATTCGCAACCGGGACACCCAGGGCAGCAGACCGACCAACGCAACCCACAACCAGCCGAGGCGCCCGGACACCAACAAGAGCACTCCGAACAACACGGCCAGCGCCAGGCCGGTCCATTTCAGTGCGCGCAGGATCACTTTCGGGTCAGCGCCGACAAACCACCGCAAAACCAGAATCGCGCCAACAAGCAACGCAACGCCCAGAACCAGCCAGGTCATCCGCGAGTGCCCGCGATTTGGTGCGTAAGCCGGAGCGCCGCTCCGCCGGTCTTTTCGCCATAATCCAACAAGGCGCGGCGGCCTCCGGCGGCGTACACCGCCACGGCGGACAGGAGTTCGCGAAGTTGCCGCGCGCTGCTGGCGTCAAACGGACAATAAGCGCCGCCCGACAACCGCGCGATCTGCCGGAATGCGTTGGCCGCGATGGGGTCGCCGCCTTCATGGAAGACAAACACCGGCACCTTCAACAGGCCCAATTGTCCCGCCTGATGGCACAGATCGTCGATATCTTCCTCCATGGCGTCGCCAACGAAGACCAGGGCGTTGACGGCCCGGCGCTTGTTTTCCTTGATCGTGTGCGCGAACACCTTCGCGATCTGCGTTCTGCCGCCCAGACAGCGAACGCCGGTCATCAGGCGCAGCAGATCGACCGCGCTGGCGGCCCATTTGCTGGCGCGGCATTCGCCATACCCGCGATAATAGACCAGTTGCACTTCCAGCCCGCCCAGGACGCTGGTTTCGGAAAACATGTCACCCTGGATTTGCGAAGCCTGGTCCCAACTCGGTTCCCGGCTGGCGGTCGCATCCATGGCGAACACCAATCGTCCGCCGCCCGTCGCGTTCGCCGGACGCACCGGTGTTTTCGCCACCTTTTTCAGGAATTGCGCAACATCGTCGGTTTTGGATGTCGGTAGCTTCGCCATGACCCTTCATATGGTGGTTTCGACGCTTTAATTCACGGTCATTTTATCACGTACCCTGTGGATAAGGGCAAGAGGCGTCAATTTTCAACCAAGCCAATCGCGCGCAACAGCATTCGCACTTCCTGACGCGCGGCGACATGCGACATGTTCAATCGTCCGGCGGATCGGGATGATTTCAGGTCGAGCAAGGTCAGGCCTTTCAAAAACAGTTCGCGGAAGATCACCCGTTCGCGAAACCCCTGGGCGATGCGAAATCCAATCCGCCGCGCCAGCGACCCAATCGCCGCTTCGACCGCGCGATTGTTTCGCGATTCCAGCGAACCCAGTCGATTCCGCATGACCACCCAGTCGATGGAGCCGCCATCGCGGATCGCGCGCGCTTTCTTCTGTTCCCACACCATTTCCGCATAACGGCTGGGGCGCACCACATCCAAGGTGTCCGGATTAATCGCCGCCAATAAATCGAGATCGACAAAACTGTCGTTGAGCGGGGTAATCAAGGTGTCCGCCAGACTATGCCCGTAGCGCGACAAGGCGTTGGCGCTGCCCGGTGTGTCGATCACGATGAAATCGTTGGTCGCATTCAAGCGCGCCACAGCCGCGTCCACCGCCGCCTGATTGTCGGCGTTCGCCGCGGCGATGCTGTCATCTGTGCTGATGGACAAGGTGGCGGGTTCCGGCATTTTCAGCGCCGTGTCTCCAGCTTCGCGCGCGCGCCGGCGGTTTTCCATGAACCGGCTCAACGTTTCCTGCCCCACATCCAAATCGATACACCCGACCCGAAACCCGGCGTGCAGCAACCCCGCGATCAAATGCACCGTCGTCGTCGATTTTCCGGAACCGCCCTTTTCATTGCCGACCACCACAATATGGGCGCGATCCGTGACGGACCCTGGAGCGTGACCTCGGGCCTCACTGGGGGCCTCACTGGGGGCGTCACTGGGTGCGTCACCGGGGGCGTGACCAGAACCGATTTGTGTCATAAAACCATCTGCCAACACTCAACACTCATAGATTAATACGCAACAACTTGGCCCACCGGGAAATTGGAAACGCTCATGACATTGTTTGACCTTAGCGGCAAGACCGCGATTATCACCGGCTCCACAAAAGGCATCGGACGGGCGATCGCGTCGCGCATGGCCGAGCACGGCGCGAACGTCGTCATTTCCTCACGCAAGGAAGATTTATGCGCTGAAGTCGCCGCAGACATCAACGCCAATTGGGTGAAAGGCGACAATCGGGCGGTCACGATCCCCTGTCACATATCCCACAAGGAACAGTTACAGGAACTGACCGACAAGACCCTGGCCGAATTCGGTCAAATCGACACTCTGGTCTGTAATGCGGCGGTCAATCCGTTTTACGGCGCCCTGCAGGACATCCCCGATTCGGCGTTCGACCGGATTATGGAAACGAATATCCGCAGCAATCACTGGCTGTGCCAGATGGTGTTGCCGCACATGGCCGAAGCTGGCGGCGGCGCCGCGATGATCGTGTCTTCCGTAGGCGGTCTGATCGCCGGGGGCACGCTGGGCGCGTATGGCATTTCCAAGGCGGCGGACATGTCGATGGCGCGGGCGCTCTCCTTCGAGTGGGGTCCCCAAAATGTCCGGGTCAACGCCATTGTGCCGGGGTTGGTGAGAACCGATTTCGCCCGCGCCCTCTGGGAAGATCCGGTACGCCTGGAGCGCGTTAACACCAGAGTCCCGTTGCGTCGGATCGGCGAACCCGATGAAATCGCGGGCATCGCGGTGTATCTGGCCAGCCCCGCCGGCGCCTACACCACGGGCACGTCCATCGTCGTGGATGGCGGCTCCACGATCGCGAATTAGAGCAGATCGACCATAATGGAACGCATTTCGCGCGTCCCATTATGGTCGTGAATCTGCTCTATCTTTATGCGCTAACCGAGGTCGTTTTAACCGGCGTCGTCAAACGCTAGCGCCGTTTCCAGGCCTTCCAGAATCGCGCGCTTGGCGTCGAGTTCGGACGCGTCGCGGGCCCCGCCAATAAGGTGAACCGTCTGCCCCGCCTTCGTTAACGGCGCTTCCAGATCGCGCTGCGGTTCCTGCCCGGCGCACAGGATGATCGTGTCGGCGGCGATGCAGCGGGGCTCGTCATCGACAAGAACATGCAGTCCGTCGTCGTCGATGCGCTCGTAGATGACGCCCGCCAGGCACGCCACGCCGTTGGCGTCGATAACGGATTTATGCACCCAACCCGTGGTCTTGCCCAAGGTGGCCCCGAAACGGCCGGCGCTCCGCTTCAACATGGTGATACGCCGCGTCGGCGTCGGATGGGGCTTTCCTTCCGCCAGCAAACCGCCCGGGTTCGACAGCGTCATGTCGATCCCCCAGGACCGCGCGAAGGCGGCCGGTTCCGAATACGACGGATCGCCGCCTTCCAACAAATAAATCGCCACGTCGAACCCGATGCCGCCGGCGCCGATGATCGCGACGTTTTCCCCAACCGGTCGCCGCCCGGCCAGGACATCGTCGTAGCGCGCGACGCTGGCATGGTCGAGCCCGGGAATATCCGGCGCGCGCGGCGTCACGCCGCTCGCCAGCACGACGGCGTCGAAGTCATTCGCCCCCAACATATCAACGGTCGCGCGGGTGTTAAGCCTAACCGTGACGCCGTGATGGTCCAGTTGGTGGGCGAAATAGGCGACGCTTTCGGCGAAATCCTCTTTTCCCGGCACGATTTGAGCCAGATTGAATTGGCCGCCAAGGCGATCCGCCGCTTCGAACAAGGTTACCGCATGGCCCCGTTCCGCCGCGGCGACCGCACAGGACAACCCACCGGGGCCGCCGCCGACGACGGCGATGCGCTTCGCGGCTTTTGTTTGGATGATCGGGAATTTCGTCTCGAACCCGGCGCGCGGATTCACCAGGCAACTGCACACCCGGCCTTCGAAATAATGGTCGAGGCAGGCTTGATTACACGCGATGCAAATATTGATCGCCTTGCGGTCGCCCGCGCGCGCCTTGTTGGCGAAGGCTTCATCGGCAAGAAAAGGCCGGGCCATCATCGCGATGTCGGCGCGGCCTTCCGCGACAATGGCTTCGGCGACTTCCGGCGTGTTGATGCGATTGCTGGCGGCGACGGGAATCGACACCGCGGCTTTTATGTTTTCGGTAGCCCACACGAACGCCGCGTGCGGCGCCGCCTGGGCGATGGTGGGGATGCGCGCTTCATGCCAGCCAACCCCGGTGGTGAGCATGTCCGCGCCCGCCGCCTCGACCGCCTGGGCCAGGGCCTGAGTTTCCGCGCCCGTCATGCCGCCGTCCACAAGATCAAGCGCGGAAATCCGGAACACGATCAGGAAGTCATCGCCCGCGCGCGCCCGGACCCGGCGCAGCACTTCCACCGCGAACCGCATGCGATTATCGAAATCGCCGCCCCATTCGTCGTCGCGAAGGTTGGTGCGCGGCGACAGGAATTCGGTAATCAGATAACCTTCCGACCCCATGACTTCCACGCCGTCATACCCGGCCTCGCGCGCCAGTTCCGCCGCGCGCGCGTAATCCTTGATGGTTTGTTCGATTTCACCGGCGCTCAAGGCGCGCGGTTCGTCCCGGTTGATTGGCGAGCGCACCGCTGACGGCGCGACGATGTCCGGATGATAGCCGTAGCGACCGCTGTGCAGGACTTGCAGGACGATCTGCCCGCCCGCCTCATGCACCGCGCGTGGGATGACTTTGTGGTTATGCGCGTCTTCCACCGTGGACATTTCCACCCGCGCCGTCGTCAGATTACCCGCTTTATTGGGCGAAAATCCGCCCGTCGCGATTAACGCGGCGCCGCCCGCCGCGCGTTCGGCGTAAAAGGCGGCCAGCCGCTCCATGCCATCCGGTCGGTGTTCCAGCTCCGTATGGATCGACCCCATCATCAGCCGGTTGGGCAAGGTCAACGACCCAACCTGAAGCGGTGTGAAAAGATGCGGGTAATGAGGGTTGGCTGTTTCCATTGTTCGTTCGCCGTGCTGTTGGGTAAACTGATGACGGGAGATTACCCAGACGCCGCCGCATGAACCAGACGAAAGACGGAACCCGTTAAATGTTGCATCGCGGTCACACCTATGACGATGTCCGGCGCCAATTCCAGTGGAACATCCCCGAATTCTATAACATCGGCGTCGATGTCTGCGACCGGCACGCCGCCATCCGCCCCAACGACCCGGCGATCATTTATTACGACGGCGAGAATGACGCCGCCCGCTACAGCTTCGGCCAATTGCGCGCCTTGTCCAACAAGCTGGCCAATGTGTTCGCCG
>JABJJH010000131.1 GCA_018660965.1 Rhodospirillaceae bacterium
GTCGCCCTGAAACCGGACGACGCCGGGGCCCGGTCCAATCTGGGCAATGCGCTGCGCGCCGCCGGCCGCTTCGATGAAGCGGCGGCGCACCACACGGCGGCGGTGGGCATGGCGCCCGACGACGGAGCGTTCGAGTATAACCTCGGATTGGTGCGGCGCGATCTGGGCGAACTCGGTGCGGCCCTGACCTGTTTCAAAAACGCGGAAACCAAGGGGTACGAAAAACCCGACCTGCATTGGGATCGCGCGCTGACCCGCCTGCTCGATGGCGACATGGCGCGCGGCATGGCCGATTATGAATGGCGCTGGAAAATAGCCGACGCCAAACCGCGCGGCTTTACCGAGCCAGTCTGGAATGGAGCCACGCTGGAATCAGGCGCATTGCTTGTTTATGCGGAGCAAGGTTTTGGCGATACGCTACAATTCTTCCGGTATCTGCCGTTGTTAAAGGATATGGCGCCACGCATCATTTTCGAATGTCAGGCGCCGCTGGCGCGTCTGTTCCGGGATAGTCCGCTGAGCGAAGGCGTCGAGATTATCGCGCGCGAGGACGACCCGGAATCCATCGTTCCCATGCCCGCATTCGACGCTCAAATCGCGCTGTTGTCCCTGCCGCATGTGCTGGGCGTCGCGGATACGGCGCTGCCCGGCGCCATGCCCTATCTGATCCCGCCGCCGGGGTCGCATACGGTCAACGCGCCGCCGGACCAGTTGAAAATCGGCCTGACCTGGGCGGGCAAGCCGACCCACCGCAACGACCGCAACCGCACCACGTCCCTGCAAACCTTCATGCCGTTGATCGAACAGCCGAACATGACCTTTTTTTCGCTGCAGCTTGGCCCCCCGGCTGACGAAATAGACCGGTTGGGCGCGAGCGCGCTGGTGCACGACTTGCGACCCCACTTACGGGATTTCTCGGACTCCGCGGCGGTTTTGTCGAAACTGGATCTGGTGATTTGCGTCGATACGTCGCTGGCGCATCTGGCCGGCGCAATGGCCCGGCCGGTCTGGACGTTGCTGCCATTCGCGCCGGATTGGCGGTGGCGATTGAAGCGAACCGATACGCCGTGGTATCCGTCCATGCGCCTGTTCCGTCCCGACAGCCCGCGCGATTGGACCGGCGTTATCAACCAGGTGAAGGACGCCTTGGTCGATTTCAAAAAGACCTTCGCCGCCGCGCAAAAGAATTAAGAAAACCGGCGCGCCTTGAACTGCTGCGTGGGCGCAACGGCGTCGTCGAGCGCCGGTATCAACCGCAAATCACCGCCGCCGCCCAATTCCAAAGTCCGACGTAAGATCGCGTGAAGCCCCGACGCGGCGCGCGAAAGAGCGTCCGGCGCATCGCGACTAGACAGATAAAATCCCAGGAACAGCGCCGTAAAGGCGTCCCCCGCCCCGTGGCTCGCCATGTCCAGCACCGGTGTGGCGACGATCCAGGCAACGTCCCCGTCCAGCGCGAGCGTCACCGATTCCATGTCGTGGCGAACGCCGGTGACGACAACAAGCCCGGGCCCTCTCGACCGTAGCGCCCGGGCGGCGGCGTGCGCGCGCTCCATCGAATCGATGGCGATCCCGGTGAGCCATTCCGCCTCGAAGACGTTCGGCGTGACGATATCGGCGGCGGGGACCCCGTGGTCCCTGAAAAACTCGGGCAGGCCTTCCGATACATAGGACGCGCCGTTGTCGCCAATCACCGGATCGCAGCAATACAGCGCGTCGGGCCGCGCCCGCTTCACCGCCGCGACGGCGTCAAGCACCACCGGCCCTGTCCCGGCCCGGCCAAGATAACCGGACAGCACCGCATCGCAGCGGTCCAGATCAGCGGTTAAGCCATCGATAAGGTCGGCGATGATTTCGGGGTCATGCGCCCGGCCGGTGAACGCGCCATGCCCGGGGTGGTTGGAAAACGTCACGGTGTCGATGGCCCAGACCTCGAACCCCAATCGATGCAGGATCGGGCGCGCCGCCGCGTTGCCGACATGACCGCGCACGACCGAGGATTGAAGGGAGAGAATGGCCATGACCGGTCCGCCTGTGTCGGAAACGGGCTCCATCGTATCCCAACAACGCCGGTTGGCCCAGCGCGCGCCGTCGTCTATATGAGTCGAATTCGACAATCGCCGGAGACGACCATGACGCCCACAACCAACGACCACCCCCGCGATGCCCGCCCGCCAAACACCAGACCGAGGCGTTCAATTTTGTACATGCCCGGCGCCAACGCGCGGGCGCTTGAAAAGGCGAAAACGCTTGCCGCCGACGGGTTCATCTTCGATCTGGAAGACGCCGTCGCGCCGGACGCCAAGGAAACCGCGCGACGCCAGGTGCGCGATGCGGTGGACGCCGGGGGGTACGGCGCGCGCGAACGGGTAGTCCGGGTGAACGGGCTCGATACGCCCTGGGGCGCGGACGACATCGCCGCCTTCGCGTCCGCCGATATCGACGCGGTGCTGCTGCCGAAGGTCGAAGGCCCGACGATGGTTGAACAGGTCGTTAAGTTGCTGGCGGCGCACGACGCCCCGGAAACCCTGTCGATCTGGTGCATGATCGAAACGCCGATGGGCGTTCTGCGCGCCGAAGCGACCGCCGCTGCGTGGAAATCGCGCATTGGTGCGCTGGTCATGGGCACGTCCGATTTGGCCACAGATCTGCACTGCCTGCACACACCGGACCGCGCGCCATTTCTCTACAGCCTGTCCCAGTGCGTCCTTGTCGCCCGGGCGTATGGCTTGGCGGCCCTCGACGGCGTTCATCTCGATTTATCGGATGATGCCGGGTTCGCCCTGTCCTGTCGGCAGGGGCGCGAACTCGGTTTCGACGGCAAGACGCTTATTCACCCCAAGACTATCGCTGCGGCGAACGCGGCCTTCGGCCCCAGCGCCGAGACGCTCATTTGGAGCCGTCGCGTTATCGAAGCGCATGACTCCGCGACCGCCGAAGGTAAGGGCGTCGTGTTATTGGACGGGCAATTGATTGAAAACCTGCATGTGGCCGAAGCGCGCCGCATCGTGGCGCTGTCGGACCACATCGACAGGGTTGAAAAGACATCGGCCTCATAAAAAAGGGAGACGCCGGAGTTTTATGTCCGACGCCTCCCAAACCACGGCCATTATGGAGACAAGCCCCAAACCGCGATCATGGCCCACCTGTGCGCTTCCACCTTGCGTCGCATTTACAATGTTCCCCCCTGGCGAAAGGAACACCGCTTCGACGCGCCGCAATTCCCCGAGGCGGAATCACGGTGGCGCGAACAAAGACCACGGTCGATTGGCGATCCGCGACACTCCCGCCTCCAGACGAAGCATGAGCAAGCCGCGCGACACATCCTTAACGCCCGGGAGGCCCGAACGCCGAAGCGTCCATCGGGCTGATTAGGTCGCCTGGCGAACGACCGCTTCGTGTCCGGGAAGCGATGGATGCGTCATATGATCCGTTCCCGGCGCGCACGCCGGGGCAAACCGTTAAACGCCAACGACGTGGACTTATCCGGACGACGACAGTGTGCAACACCGCGCCGCCAAAGCCGAACCAATCGTCGAAAATACGCCGGTTGGCTCATGAAACCGCCCCTCACCCGGCCCCGAATTATCAGAGGCATAGTAGGAGTAAAAACGGCTTCACCACTATCGCGTGCCAAGCATCATGCTGCGGTGATCCTGAACCAGGGTCTACAAAAAAGGCGGCCGACGGACAAAAAAACGGTGCATGAAATTGTGTTCGCCACACAATTGGCGCACACCCTTATCAACGGTTTTATCCACACCCTAAAATTTCAACCCGGTTTTCAGCCCGGAATTCGGGCGGTTTGCCATACGCGAGGACATCCGACATACTAACGTCGATTCGGTGACGTCTGGATGACGCCTGTCTTACGGTAAGCCATTGTTGTACAAAGACTTGGCCGCCGTTGACTTGGGCTAGAAACGGGCGTAATCCAAATGGGCGCCAGGTGGTTGCGATCACTGGCGGCGCTTTGGCCCCGCCCATGGGCGTTAGGTGGCGGGGTTACTAGTGTGATTATTCTGAAGTTCGCCCCATTATATGGGACGAAATGCAGGATCTGAATCACACTGGTTTCAATAAGTTGGTGTGCTGATTCACCAGAAATTCAAGGATATGAATTTCTCGATCAGGACACTAGAGTCGGTGGAACGAAGACGGGGGAGTGATTATGAGCGCCAATGAACGGCCGCTGTCGCCGCATCTCGGCATTTACAAACCGGAATGGACCATGGTTCTGTCGATCACGCACCGGATTACCGGCGCGGGTTTGGCGGGCGGTGTCCTGTTGATGGTTGGCTGGTTGCTGGCCCTGGCCAGCGGTCAGGAAGCCTTCGACGCGGTTCAGGCGTTCATCGGAACCTGGTTTGGTCGGCTGCTCCTGTTCGGCTGGACCTGGGCGCTGTTTTTTCATTTCTGCAACGGCATTCGTCACCTCGGCTGGGATATCGGCTGGGGCTTTGAATTGGACGCGGCGCGCAATACCGGATATCTGGTCGCGCTCGCCTCTGTCGGCCTGACGGTTCTGGCCTGGGTTGTCGGCTATGCGTCAATGGGGGCGTTCTGATGAAAATGCGCACTCAACTGGGTAATGTTCGCGGCCTGGGCTCGGCGAAGAGCGGCACCGGCCATTTCTGGATGCAGCGTCTTACCGCGATCGCCTTGATCCCGCTGACCCTGTGGTTCGTGGCGGCCTTGGCGTCGATGGGAAGCGTCGGTTACGCCGAAGCGGTTGAATGGGTGAAATCCCCGATAACGGCGGTGTTGCTGCTGGCGCTGATCGCGGCGACGTTCCATCACATGCAGCTTGGTCTGCAAGTGATCGTCGAAGATTATGTTCACGCCGAAGGGTTGAAAATCGCCAGTCTGATCGTGATGAAATGCGGCAGCGTTCTGCTTGGCCTCGCGGCCGCGTTCGCGGTCCTCAAAGTAGCATTCGGAGGGTAGCCGGTCATGGCGAAATCATACGAAATTATCGACCACACTTATGACGTGGTCGTCGTCGGCGCCGGCGGCGCGGGGCTTCGCGCCACGTTCGGCATGGCCGAAAAGGGCCTGAAAACGGCCTGTATCTCAAAAGTTTTCCCAACCCGCAGCCACACGGTCGCGGCCCAGGGCGGCATTTCGGCGGCCCTTGGCAACATGGGCGAAGACGATTGGCGCTGGCACATGTACGACACCGTCAAGGGCTCGGACTGGCTCGGCGATCAGGACGCCATCGAATATATGTGCCGCGAAGCGGTGCCGGCGATTGTCGAACTGGAACATTACGGCGTGCCGTTCAGCCGCACCCCGGACGGTAAGATTTACCAGCGCGCGTTCGGCGGCATGACGACCCAGTACGGCGAAGGCCCGCAAGCGCAACGCACCTGCGCCGCCGCCGACCGCACGGGCCATGCGATGTTGCATACGCTGTATCAACAAGCGCTGAAGCACGACGCGGAATTCTACATTGAATACTTCGCGCTCGACCTCATCATGGATGAAGACGGGACATGCCGGGGCGTCATGGCCTGGAACCTGGACGACGGCACCATTCACCGGTTCATGGCCAAGAAGGTCGTTCTGGCCACCGGCGGCTGCGGTCGGATTTATTTCTCCTGCACGTCCGCGCACACCTGCACCGGCGACGGCGGCGGCATGGCGCTGCGCGCCGGGTTGCCCATGCAGGACATGGAATTCGTACAGTTTCACCCCAGCGGCATCTACGGATCGGGTTGTCTGATTACCGAAGGCGCGCGCGGGGAAGGCGGATATCTGACCAATAGCGAAGGCGAACGCTTCATGGAGCGTTACGCCCCATCGGCGAAGGATCTGGCCAGCCGCGACGTGGTCAGCCGGTCGATGACGATGGAAATCCGAGAAGGCCGCGGCGTTGGCGGCCGGAACGATCACATTCATCTGCATCTGGAACATCTGGACGCCGCCGTCATCATGGAGCGGCTGCCGGGCATCGCGGAGACGGCACAAATTTTCGCCAATGTCGATATCACCCGCGAACCAATCCCGGTCATTCCGACCTGTCACTACAAC
>JABJJH010000114.1 GCA_018660965.1 Rhodospirillaceae bacterium
CAATAACGGCAATCCCAGAATTGTAAAATAATCGCCGTCGATCCGTTCGAACAATTGCGCGCCGATATCTTCCAAACGGTACGCGCCGACAGATTGAAGCACGGTGGGTCCCGCCGCCTCCAGATACCAGGTCAGAAAATCATCGTCGAAGTCCCGCATAGTCATGCGCGCGACTTCGTTATGCGACCATAACACCAATCCGTCGCGCACCGCGCAGACCGACGCCAGTAATTGGTGCGTTTGTCCCCGCAAAGTTTGCAGTGATTTTCGGGCGCCCATCATATCAGTTGGCTTATCATACCAAACACCATCGCACTCCAGCATTTGATCGGCGCCAATAACCAATTGGCCGGGACGCCGCGCGGATATCGCACGGGCCTTTTCAATTGCGAGAACTTCGGCGACCTGTAAACCCGTCGCGCCATCGCGTTGCAACTTCAATTTGACGGAGCCTTCGTCAATATCCGCCGGTGCGCAAATGAAGTCGACGCCCGCCGCCGAAAGCACCGCCGCGCGAGATGGGCTGGCGGACGCCAAAACGATTGCAGGATCAGCCATTTATAGCCGGCGTCGCGGTTTCCGCTTGTCGGCGTTCCAGGTGTTGCAATATCGCTGCGGCGGATTCTTCAATCGAACGACGGCTGACGTCGATCACGGGCCAGTCGTTTTCCGAACATATGCGCCGCGCCATCGCGACTTCTTCTCGCACGACTTCCGGATCAATATAATCCGTTTCATCCTCTTCGCTTAACATAAGCAGGCGATTGCGGCGAATTTGCACCAAGGAACCGGCGTCCTTGGTTAGCCCCACGACGAGTGGCCCCAAAACCGGATCAAGATCGAAGAGTTCCCTGGGGAGGTCTATATGCGGCACGACGGGGATATTCGCCGCTTTAACCCCACGATTCGCAAGGTAGATACAGGTTGGCGTTTTCGAGGTCCGCGAAACGCCAACCAAGACGACATCGGCATTGTGCAAATTCGCCGTCGCTTGCCCGTCATCATGAGTCAACGCAAAGGTCATGGCATCAATTCGATGGAAATATTCCGCATCGAGTTCATGCTGCATGCCTGGTTTGCCCAGTGTTTTCGCTCCCAAATGGCTGGCGAGCGCAGCCAGAACAGGATCAAGAACGGGTATGCATGGCGTTTGCAATGACGCGCAGCCTTGTTGCAAAACACGCCGCAAATTTTCATTGACCAGGGTGAACATCACGACACCGGGATTTTCCGCGACGTTCCCAAGAATTTTTTCAATCTGTGATTTCGTGCGCACCAGGGTCCAGTTATGTTCTTCCGCGTCCACATCGATGAATTGGGACAGACAAGCGCGCGCGACGCTATGAATCGTTTCACCGGTCGCGTCGGAAACTAGATGCAAATGAAGTTTAATCACGATGATGCCTACTTAAATCATCCAATAAATCATCCAATGCAGAAATTGGATTATCACATCCAAGGGTGCGTTTTGCGCGGTGCGCTCTTTGTGGATAAACACCCGCCAAATATTAGAGCCATAAATCCATCACCACGACGCTTGAATTACACACTGGATCACACAATTGGGAAAAGCCTGTTTAACCGATTTTTGAAAACTTTTAAACGAAAGAAAATGGATCGCTTATCCCTGATATCCCCAACATTTAAATTTGTTCATACGTCCGGTTCACCACGATGCTTGCGTGTTATACACATTCGCGGCTATTCCTCTGCGTATCCGGTGAATAACCTGTGCGCAATTTTTAATCCCCATAATTAAGATCACCACTACAACTACCATCTAATAACTTTATAAATTTAAATTTGCAGAAAGAGGACAGAGTGGCGTCAGACGAAATGCTCGGCAGTAAACGAATGTTACAGGTATTAGCTGGCGATCGGACCATGCCGCCGCCAATTTGGCTAATGCGTCAGGCTGGGCGATTTTTGCCTGAATATCGAGCTCTTCGCGCCGATGTCCCTTCGTTTCTAGACCTTTGCTACACCCCGGATTTAGCCGTTGAGGTTACCCTTCAGCCGATCCGCCGATTTGGGTTCGACGCTGCGATTCTTTTTTCTGATATTCTGGTGGTTCCCCACGGTCTTGGTCAGGATGTTTGGTTCGTCGAAGGCGAAGGGCCAAAACTGACGCCCATTCGCGACGCGAGCGCCATCGATAAATTACGTCCTGACGCCATTCATGACACGGTATCGCCGGTTTATGACACCGTTCGTGGTTTGACTAAGGCGCTGCCACGTGAAACTACATTGATTGGATTTGCAGGCGCGCCGTGGACCGTGGCGACCTATATGGTCGAGGGCGGTAGCAGCAAGGAGTTTTTCGAGGTCAAGAAGTGGGCGTATTCCGATCCGGATGGATTTGCCCGGCTGATTGATGTTTTGGTGGAGGCGACGGCGGCTTATCTTATTGAACAGGTGAATGCCGGGGCGGAAGTTGTGCAATTATTCGATAGTTGGGCTGGTGTGTTGCCGGAAGGTATGTTCCGTCGGTGGGTGATTGAACCGACGGTGCAGTTGGTTTCACGGTTTCGCGCGGTTCATCCCGATACGCCGATCATTGGGTTCCCAAGAGGGGCGGGGTTGAATTATCGCGCCTATGCGGCGGAAACTGGCGTTACGGCGCTTGGTCTGGATACAACGGTGTCGGGTGCCTGGGCCGCTAGCCTGGGCCTGCCGGTTCAAGGTAATCTTGATCCGGCGTATTTATTGACGGGCGGTGATGCGATGGTTTCGGCGGTTCATGACATTTTGAACGGATTTGGTGATGCGCCGTTTATTTTTAATCTTGGACACGGGGTCAACAAGGATACGCCGCCTGAACATGTAGGAGAATTAGTAACGGCGGTGCGTTCCTGGAACTCTGATAACGGTTCGATCTGATCTATGCGGACGGCGATTGTTTTGTTCAATCTTGGTGGGCCGGATGGGCCTGACGCTGTCGAACCGTTTCTATTCAATTTGTTCAACGATTCGGCGATTATCACTTCGCCACAACCAATTCGGTGGTTGTTGGCAAAGTACATTTCCAAACGTCGCGCACCGGTCGCACAAGAAATCTATAAAAAACTTGGTGGCGGCTCTCCGCTTCTCGCCAATACGCGCGCCCAGGCAGACGCCTTAAAGGCGACCCTTTCAGATTTGGGTGAGGTCGAATGTTTTGTTTGTATGCGCTATTGGAATCCGCGATGCGAAACGATCGTTCAAGATGTTAAGGCTTATAACCCCGACCAGATCGTATTGTTGCCGCTATACCCACAATATTCCTCTACGACGACGGCGTCTTCATTTCAGGAGTGGCGCGCTGCGGCGCGGTTAGTTGGGCTTGTCGCGCGAACCAGGGCGATTTGCTGCTATCCCCGGGAAAGTGGATTTGTCGTCGAATCCGCTGCTCGAATTCGCGAGGGTTTGAGTCAGGCTGAAAACGCCAATGTCGGGACGCCGCGTCTTTTGTTTTCAGCTCATGGGTTGCCAAAGAAATTCGTGGATAACGGTGATCCCTATCAACGACATGTGGAACTTAGCGCCAAGGCGATTGTTGCCGAATTGGCTATTGAGGGCCTGGATTGGCGATTGTGTTACCAAAGCCGAGTCGGTCGTTTAGAGTGGATTCGGCCCTATCTGGAGGATGAAATTTGCGCGGCGGGAGCCGAAAATCGACCAGTGGTGCTATTTCCCATAGCGTTTGTCTCGGAACATTCCGAAACCTTAGTTGAATTGGATGTGGAATTCCGGGATTTGGCGATGGAAAAAGGGTCGCCGTTATTTGTGAGAGTCGACACAGTTGGCGTCGGGAAGGCTTTTATCGAGGGATTAGCGACCATTACGCGGTTCGCGTTGTCAGAAGTTAATAACGGGGCGCATGATATGACGGCGCCAGGTAGAGGCCGGGACGGTTCGAAGGAATGTCCCTGTGGATCGACGTTTCCTGGATGCGCAATGAAAATTGGACGAAAGCATTAGTTTCGCTATGGAAACAATATATCCTTGGATCAAGGCTCTTCACATTATCAGCGTTGTCGCTTGGATGGCTGGATTGTTGTATTTGCCGCGATTGTTTGTCTATCACGCAGCGGCGGTGTCTGATTCGGCGCAATCGGAAACCTTTAAAATTATGGAACGCCGTTTGTTGCGGGTGATCATGAACCCGGCGATGATCGTTGTTTGGTTGACCGGTCCTTATTTGGCCTATGTTAGCGATTTCTGGCTGCATCCCTGGTTTATTGCAAAATTTGTTTTGGTTGTGGCGTTAACTCTCTCTCATCATGCGTTTGGACGATGGCGAAAGGCCTTTGAGCGGAACGAAAACCAGCATTCGCAACGCTATTACCGGATCGCCAATGAAGCGCCAACGATCCTGTTGATCGCAATCGTCATTTTTGTCGTGGTGAAACCGTTTTGATGTATTGGGCTAAGGAATGACAGTTTCCCAAAATAAAATGTCGTAACATTTGAAGAAAACGGTAATTGACTTATTGAATTCTTTTCTGTAAATGATCGGCTTCGGCGCGAACGAAGTCTCCGCGTCCCTGCCTAATATAAGCCAGCCTTTAAAATAGCCATTCGGCAACATTTTCGCTGTTTTGGCGTCTCCGGCGGGTTTTTCGTCTTTCCCTAAAATATCTGAAGTGGCGACATGCAACTCCAGGAACTTAAACAAAAATCACCCTCCGACCTTTTGACTTTCGCCGAAGAACTCGAAGTCGAAAACGCCAGCACCCTGCGCAAGCAGGACATGATGTTCGCGATCCTCAAGCAATTGGCGATGAATGATGTCGCCATTTTTGGCGATGGTGTCCTTGAATTGCTGTCGGATGGATTTGGATTCCTCCGCTCTCCGGAATCGAACTATCTGCCGGGCCCTGATGATATCTACGTCAGTCCCAGCCAGATTCGACGGTTTGGATTACGAACCGGGGATACAGTTGAAGGCCAAATTCGCGCACCGAAAGATGGCGAACGGTATTTCGCCATGCTCAAGGTCAGAAAAATTAATTTCGACGAGCCGGAAAGCGTTCGGCATCGCATTAATTTTGACAATTTGACGCCGCTCTACCCTGATCAGAAGCTTATTCTTGAAGGCGACGACACAGATCCTGACAACAAGGATTTCGCCCCGCGCGTCATTGAATTAATTGCGCCTCTCGGTAAGGGCCAGCGCGCGCTAATCGTCGCGCAGCCGCGCACCGGTAAAACGGTTATGTTGCAAAGCATTGCGCATTCGATTACGTCGAACAATAAGGAAGTCTATTTGATTGTCCTTTTGATCGATGAGCGACCGGAAGAAGTCACCGATATGCAGCGTTCCGTCGACGGGGAAGTGGTCAGCTCCACATTCGATGAACCGGCAGCGCGTCACGTGCAAGTCTCCGAGATGGTGATTGAAAAAGCCAAGCGTCTGGTCGAGCATAAACGGGACGTTGTTATCCTGCTGGATTCGATTACACGACTTGCGCGCGCTTATAACACGGTTGTGCCAAGCTCCGGCAAGGTTTTGACCGGTGGCGTTGACGCCAACGCGCTACAGCGGCCGAAACGGTTTTTCGGCGCCGCGAGAAACATCGAAGAAGGCGGTTCCTTGACGATTATCGCCACTGCGCTGATTGATACAGGTAGCCGCATGGACGAAGTCATCTTCGAGGAATTCAAGGGAACGGGTAATTCGGAGATCGTGCTTGACCGCAAGCTTTCCGACAAGCGGGTATTTCCGTCGATCGACATCACCAAATCCGGCACCCGCAAGGAAGAATTACTGGTGGGTAAGGGCGATTTGTCCAAGATGTGGATGCTTCGGCGTATTTTGTCGCCCATGGGCGTCAACGACTCCATGGAATTCCTGCTCGAAAAACTCAAGCATACCAAGAACAACGCCGAATTCTTTGACTCGATGAATCAATAATCGGGGTCTTGCGACGACGACGATGGCCCCGAACGACAAAATGTCGAAATATTTATGGCGCGGTCCACAATTGCGGCTAGGGATTTAACCTAAGTTTAGGGGTCTCTGTCGATTTTCGCGCAAGATGTTGACTTTTCCAGCAACGGAAACTTAAATTGCAGTTTTTACGCGTGGGACCTTTTTTGGCGGAAACACCCTAAAGATTAGGCGTTGTGCGTGGCTGTCACGCCAAAGACACAAAACCTTAAATCAAATGAAGTTCAACACCACCTAAATAGGTGTTGTGCCTATCTAGGTGGGCTTTAGATATTGCCCTTTAGGGCTGCAGTATCGTGGAGCCTGTTGTTTCCCGAGCTTCCAGGGCCGTGTGGGCGGCGGCGGCGTCCTTCAACGGAAAGCGCTGATTGATCTCAATTTTCAAGCCTTTCGCTACCGCATCAAATAAATCTTTAGCAGATTGCTGTAAATCAGATGATTTCGCCGTGTAATGGACAAGCGAGGGGCGGGTGAAGAAGAGTGAACCCTTCGCCGCGAGGATTCCGGGGTCGAACGGCGCCAGGGGTCCGGACGCGTTGCCGAAGGACACGAACATCCCAAGCGGCGCCAGGCAATCCAGGGATCCTTCAAAGGTATCCTTGCCGATTGAATCGTAAACGACGGGCACGCCATCGCCATTGGTGATCTCGCGAACGCGTTCTGCGAAATTTTCGCGGGTGTAGATAATGGGGTGATCGCAGCCATGCGCAGACGCCAATTCGGCCTTTTCGTCCGATCCGACTGTGCCAATGACAGTCGCTCCCAACTGTTTTAACCATTGGCATGCGATCAGGCCAACACCGCCGGCCGCCGCGTGCACCAATACCGTGTCGCCGGATTGGACCCGATAGGTGCGTCTGAGAAGGTATTGCACGGTCATGCCTTGCAACATCATGGCGGCGGCGGTGTCGTCATTGATGGTATCGGGCAACGCGACGACCCGCTCAGCGGCGATGACCCGCGATTGTGTATAGGCGCCGGGAGGGGCGGAGGCGTAGGCGACCCGGTCGCCGACGGACAAGGTGGTGACGCCGTCGCCGATGGCGTCGATCATCCCTGCGGCCTCCATGCCGATGCTGGCGGGCAAATCAAGGGGATAGAGCCCGCTGCGGTGGTAGCAATCGATGTAATTGAGCCCAACGGCCGTTTGGTGAATTCGGATTTGGCCGGGGCCGGGTTCCGGCGTGTCCACCGCTTGCCATTTCAGGACATCCGGTCCGCCAGCTTCGTTCATTATGATTGCATGTGTCATTGGGTCGCCACGCTCCCTTGGTTTTGTTGATTCTCCGTCAGAGTATCGCCCTGGCGTCGCGCTGTCATCCAGAGTTGAGCGATTGAATCAGTCTAAAAAGCGGCGTTTTCTGATTACCGCGGTTTCATAAGCGGTCGAGGTCGTTATTAGAGGCTTTGTTTCAAGGATTCGGCCTCGGTGACCGGGGCAGAACAGACGGCGCCCTGGCAGACATACGCGGTGGGCGCACCGTCAATTTGGCCCTTGCCGTGCGCTGGATGGTTCACCGGCAGGGTTGTTTGGGGCTCAACGATGGACACTAGGCGATTGGGTAGGGAAAGGTCGTAGACAGCGCGAGTCAGGGGGACGGCGTCGTCGCGGTGGGCGACGATGACGATTTGCGTCGCGCTTTGCAGGAACTCGGCGCTGTTCAAGAGTGTCGACAAGGGGAAGAAGTTCTTCGTCACGGCGCCGGAAAAGGCGGTGATGATCGCTTCGGCCTTCATGTAATATGCGGCATTTCCCGTTAAAAAATAAAGGCGGGCAAAGACATTCGCAATCATTCCGTTACCGGAAGGAACGGCGTTGTCATGGGCGGTCTTGGTGCGGGTGATAAGGCCCGGCGTATCGTCGGCGGCGAAAAAGTAACCGCCGCCCTCATGGTCCCGGTAATGCCGATCGGCGATGGAGACCCAATGTTCAGCGTGAACCAGATAGCCGTTGTCCCCGGTTGCTTCGAAGAGCGCCAATGCGCCGCGCGCCATGGCGGCGTAATCGTCCAGGGTGGCGGGATGGTTGGCTTTGCCGTCGCACCAGCTATGCCACAGGCGATCCTGGTTGGTCATGCTCTTTTGCACGAAATCGAAAGCCCTGCGGGCGGCGTCAACCCATTCCGGCTTGGCGAACACCAGCCCCGCATTCGCCAGCGTGGCTATGATTAGGCCGTTCCAATCTGCGAGGATTTTGTCGTCCTTGCCCGGCGGAATGCGCTTCGCGCGGTGCGCCAGCAAGGCTTCGCGGGACCGGCGTAAATTGGCTTCGGTCGCCGTGTCTGAAAACTGCTGGATCGCGAGACGATTGAGAATGCACTTGCCTTCCCAATTGCCTTCGGGAGTTACGTCATAAAACGCGCGAAATAACGGGGCGTCGACGCCGAGGAATTCGTCGATTTCGGCGGCGGTCCAGACATAATATTTGCCTTCGACGCCTTCGCTGTCGGCGTCCAGCGCGCTGATGAACGCACCGCCCGGCGCCGCCATTTCGGTCATAAGCCAGGCGATGGTTTCCGCGACGCGCTGTTCATACAACGGCGCCCGGGTTTCTTGCCACACCAGCGTCAACAGATCGATGAGCTGGGCGTTGTCGTACAACATTTTTTCGAAGTGGGGGGCCAACCAGCGGTCATCCACGGAATACCGCGAAAACCCGCCGCGCAAGTGGTCGTATATTCCGCCCTGACAGATATTGTCGAGCGTAACCGTCACGGCGGCTTTGAATTCCGGCTTTCCCGTTCGTTTCCAGGCGCGCCAGAGTTGTTCGTATATGGCTCCTTGCGGAAATTTTGGCGCACTACCGATACCGCCATGCTCGCTGTCGTTTTCCTGCACCAGGCGGTCCGCGATCTGGTTCAACGCGTTGAGCGACGTCAAGCTGCCAGGTTCGGATTTCGCTAATGATTCCAAACCCTGACGCAATGCCGCAACGTTCGTTTTCACGCGCTCCGGATCGCTGTGATAAACGTCTGATATGCCGCTCAGGACATCGCCAAATCCAGGACGCCCGAAGCGGGGTTCGGGTGGAAAATACGTGCCGCCCCAGAAAGGGTCGCCGCCGGGCGTCATGAAAATAGTCAAAGGCCATCCGCCCTGTTCGCCGAGCATGTTCAGGGCGGCTTGGTAAATGATGTCCAGATCCGGTCGTTCTTCGCGGTCAACCTTGATATTGACGAATAAATCGTTCATCTGGGCGGATATTTCTGGATTTTCGAAACTTTCATGGGCCATGACATGGCACCAGTGACAAGCGGCGTATCCCACCGACAGCAGAACGGGTTTGTTTAATGCTTTCGCTTCGTCGAGCGCCGCATCGCCCCAAGGGCGCCAATGGACTGGGTTATCCTTGTGTTGGCGCAGGTAAGGGCTGGTTTCTCCGGCAAGGCGATTGGAGGACATGGACAGTCTCTATTATATAAGGGTGATTGTTAGGCGGCGTCGGCGGGTCGCTATATACGCCATATACAAGTGGTCCAGCGTGGCGCAAGGTCAATTCCATGGGTTTTAGCAAACGGAGGATGATAGATGAAGGTAAACATCGAAATTGATTGCACGCCGGAAGAAGCGCGGCAATTCATGGGGCTGCCGAATGTTTCGTCCCTACAAGCGGAGATGCTTGCCGGAATACAGGAAAAAGTCGCCGAATCAGCCCGTGCCATGGACCCGGAAGCGCTGGTGAAGGGCTGGCTTGCCGGCGCAGCGCCGGG
>JABJJH010000093.1 GCA_018660965.1 Rhodospirillaceae bacterium
ATTGCGCACATCAAGCACCACGGCGGCGGCGCTTTTTTCACTCGCCAGACGTTCCGCGACATACGCTTGCAGGCTCGCATCGATGGTCAAATCGACCCGTTGTCCCGGCTGACCTTCACGGCGGCGCAGTTCGCGAATGACGCGGCCGATCGCGTTCACCTCCACCTCACTTGACCCGGCGCTTCCCCGCAACGCCAGATCATGGCGTCTCTCGACACCGCGCTTACCGATGCGAAATCCCGGCAACTCCAGCAGGGGGTCACCCGTGCGGAGGTCTTCCGTCACGGCTGACACATATCCCAGAATGTGCGCGGCGACCGCCCCTTGCGGATAATAGCGCGACAACCCGACTTCGATATCGACGCCCGGCAGATCCGGCGCATTGACTTCCAGCCGGCTAACCTCCGTCCAACTCAACCCGTCGCGGACAGTGACCGGAACGAACATGCGCCGACGCTTGACTTCGCGTAGCACCCGGCGCTGGTCGCGATCGCCAATTTCGATCAATCCATTAAGGCGGCGCAGGGTTTCGGCAACGTCCCCCGCCTGTTCGGGTATAATGACAAGCCGGTAGTTTTGCACGTTAACCGCCATCGGTTCACCGAACCGGTCAACGATATATCCACGCGGCGGCGGCAGCAGGCGAAGGTTTATCCTGTTTTCATCGGCCAGGGTCCGATACCGGTCGGCCTGATGGATTTGCAAATAGTACATTCGCGCGACAAGCCCGGACAGCAATGTGACCTGACCGCCGACCAGCAACGCCGTGCGCCGGGAGAATATTCTTTCACGGGTTTTGTCGGCTTGCATTTATTCTCGCCTTGGCAGCACGCGATGAATTTGCCCGAACAGCCAGGCGACCGGCGGATAAAACGTCACGGTCATCAAATATTCAAAAAGCGCTGGTCGAGGACTGAGCAGGCCTTCCGAGAACACAGCCATCAGCAACCAACTCAGCGCCATGGCGACCGCAGCGATCGACATGAAGCCCCACCAGACGACCAGAAACGACTTGCCATAAAAAAACCGGCGTTGGGTTATGCCGACGCCATAGACGCCTATCAAAACAACCGCGTTCAATCCAAGTGGCGTCCCCGAGAGGATATCTTGCAACAAGCCAATGGCGAACACGGCGATAGCGGGCAGCAAATCCGCACGATGCAATGACCAATAATATACCGACATTAAAACGAAGGCCGGCACGATATAAGACGCACCGGGCAGTCGGGTCGGCATAACACTGACGATGACGAACACCAATGTTATCAGCAATGGCGTCAAATTCCGAGCCAGGAAATCAAGCCTCTGCCAAACAGTGACCTTCATCGCAAAAACCCCGATGCTCCCTTCCAATGCGCGTTGCACCAACAAGCGAAGCGTTCCACTGGAAACACGTTGTCCCGAATTTCAGGACCAGGGACTAGTGTCCTGATCGAGAAATTCATACCCTTGAATTTCTTGTGAATCAGCACACCGACTTAATGGAACCAGTGTGATTCAGATCCTGCATTTCGTCCCATATAATGGGACGAGCTTCAGAACCATCACACTAGTTGGCGCCGATCTTTTCCGGACGGACCATGCCTTCGAGGCCAAAATCCATTATCCGAACATATTCCAGCGTATCGACCGATACGTATCCTCGCACGCGAACGCCTTCTTCACCCACCGACGTGACGGCGCCGATTGGCAAGCCCGGCGGGAACACGCCGCCCCGTCCAGACGTTACGATGCGGTCCCCTACCGCCATTGACGTATTGGCGGTCAGGTACTCAATCCGGGACAGATCGGAATTGTCACCGGACAGAATTGCATGGTGACGTTCCGCCCCAATAACCACGGGAATGTGGCTGTTAAGATCATTTATCAACAACACGCGCGATGCCCGACGGCCCACCTCCGCGACACGGCCAATCAACCCGGTCCCAACAACCACGGGCAATCCTTTTCGCACACCATCCCGCCGTCCGGAATTGACAAGGATGCTGCGAACGAACGCGCCACCGGAATCCGCAATAACCCGCGCCGTGATATAGGTCGCCGGGTCGTCGGGAACGAAGCGCAGAAGATCACGCAATTGCTTGTTTTCCGAAGACAGAACCTGGGCCGCCGACCGCCATTGCAGCAAGCGCGCGTTTTCCTGTCGAAGCGTCGCGTTTTCTTCACGGAGATGGATAAGGTGGTTCGCTTCCTCAACAATAGACGCAACGGTCGCAACGGGCCGGGACACCGCGTCCAGAATTGGCGCCGACGCGTCCACGACCGCAATGCGCGTGCGTTCGAAAATTCTAGGGTCGGCCTTGCCCACCATCAAAATTCCACCCGCTGCCCCCAGCAGGATGAGGAAGGCGAAGCGTTGCGCCAACGCCTTGATCGGCATCGTGATACGGGCGATTGCGTCGCGTCGCGTAATCAAGTGTTCCGTCCTCTTGTCACAATATTCGGAACCAGCATACTAGTAAGCACTTACCAAAACGTTACGAAGCGTCTTCATTTCTTCTAAACAGCGTCCCGTGCCTAGCGCGACACAGGATAACGGATCGTCGGCGATTGAAACCGGCAGCCCCGTGGCGTGGCGCAACACGAAGTCGAGGTTGCCAAGTAACGCGCCGCCACCGGTAAGCATAATGCCCTTATCAACAATATCGGCTGCGAGTTCCGGCGCGGTGTGCTCCAGCGCGACTTTCACCGCTTCGATAATAGCGCTCACCGGCTCGGACAAGCTTTCCGCGATTTGCCGCTCGCTGATCATCACCTCTTTCGGAACGCCATTCATCAGATCGAGACCCTTGATCTCAATGACGCTGCCGTCTCCGTCCTCTGGCGGACAGGCGGTGCCGATTTCCTTCTTGATCCGCTCCGCGCTGCTTTCACCGACCAGTAGGTTATGGTTACGTCGAATATAGGCGATGATGGCTTCGTCCATCTTGTCTCCGCCTACCCTTACGGAACGCGAATACACGATGCCGCCCAACGACAACACCGCGACTTCGGTCGTGCCGCCCCCGATATCCACCACCATTGATCCCGTGGGTTCG
>JABJJH010000092.1 GCA_018660965.1 Rhodospirillaceae bacterium
CATGGGCGTGAATATCGTGGTCCCATCCCTGATCCCGCAAGGCCTGAAGATCGGCGCGGGTGGATTTGGATCCGGGCAACAGAACGATATCCGTGTTGGCGGGAATGACGTCGCCGGGCTGAATGATGGAAACCGCGACGCCGTTTTCCGCGCGCAGCGGATCCAGATCGTCGAAATTCGCCATTCGCCCCAGTCGAGGAACCGCAATGCGGATTGGGTTTTCATCGTCGTTTCGTTCGGTGTAGGAATCCAGCGCCATGGCGTCCTCGGCGGGCAAATGACGGGCGTCCTCGAACCATGGCGCGACGCCAAGGCAAGGAATTCCGGTATGGGATTCGATGATGGAGAGCGCGGGGTCGAACAGGGTTTTGTCACCACGAAATTTGTTGATGATATAGCCCGCGATCCGCGCCCGTTCGCTGTCGCGTAACAATGCATGGGTTCCCACAAGGCTGGCGATGACGCCGCCCCGGTTGATGTCGGCGGCGAGAACGACAGGGATGTCGGCGGCTTCGGCGAAGCCCATATTGGCAATGTCGCCGTCGCGCAAATTAACCTCCGCCGGACTGCCTGCGCCTTCGACCAGAATCAGGTCGGCGTCAGCGGACAGTCGTGTGAAGCTGTCCAAAACTTTCGGCATCAGAGTCGTTTTGAGATCATGATAATCCCGCGCCGTCGCATTTCCCGCAACCGTTCCTTGTACGATGACTTGCGCGCCGATCTCGCTTTGCGGTTTCAACAAAATGGGGTTCATATGAATGCTGGGCGCAACGCCGCAGGCCCGTGCTTGCAACGCCTGGGCGCGCCCGATTTCCCCGCCATCCGGTCCGGCGTCAGAGGCTGTTGCGGCGTTATTCGACATGTTTTGCGGCTTGAACGGGCGGACCCGAAGGCCACGGGCGGTTGCGGCCCGGCAAAGTCCTGCGACGAGCAATGACTTCCCGACATCCGAACCCGTACCCTGGAGCATTAGCGTCGGCGTGCGGGACATGAGACGCCGTGCGGTTATTTTATGTTCGCGAGGGTGCGGCGCAGACGATCCGCATTTGGATTGCCGTATTTTCCGTCCATGATGATGGCGCGCGGCGCCGCGCCGGTGCTGCCGTAATATTCATGATTCAAGGCATTCCGGTTTTCGATGATGGCGCCTTCCAGCGCACCGCCCAGAAACGCGCCCATGCTGATCGAATAGGTGATCATATCGGCGCCGAGCGCCATTGACGTCGATCCTTCAATGCCCACGCCGAGCGGGCCCACCGCCGCGTTCAACTCCGCGCCGATTTTAACCTTGTGTTTAAGGATGGACGCCAACCCTTTTGGCGTCATGATGATAATGATGGTTTCGGACGCTTGTCCGCCGAATTGAAGTCCAAAGCTGGCCGACCCCATTCCGAAAAACGCGGGGTAACTCCATTGACCGTTATCCGCCCTGGTCAGCAGAACGCCGCTGCCGCCTTCCGCGCCCACGATAAATCCGGCTTTCAACAGGTTGGGAAAGATCATGACGCCTTTCGCCTTCGAAACATATTTCCGAAGGTGCGGCGCGATGTCCGGTTGGTCCATTAGTTTCTGAACTGTAATGACAGCCTTATCGACCAGTTCCTGACCTTCGGAATACGCCGCCACCGCAGGCGGCGCCAACAGGGACGCGTTGAATAACAGGGCCAGAAACACCGTGGCGATACTCTTCATGGCAAGCTCTCCGCTATAATAATGACTCGCGATTCCGCAAACCGCTAATATTCGATTCCGACCTGAGCCTTGACGCCCGCGCGAAACGGATGTTTTACGTCCGTCATCTCCGTCACCAAATCAGCAATGTCGATCAAGGGCTGCTTCGCGTTGCGGCCCGTGACGACGACATGCAAATCCTTACGCTTTTGAGCTAAGGTCTCCAACACTTCATCTAGTGGGATATAACTATAACGCAATACTATATTTAGTTCATCGAGAATTATGACCTTGTAGGACGGGTCGGCCATGATGTCTTTCGCATAGTCCCAGGCCGCCCGCGCCGCGTTGATATCACGCTGCCGATCCTGTGTGTCCCAGGTGAAGCCTTCACCCATCGCCTTGATGGTGCAAAGCTCAGGAAACTTATCCAGCACGACGCGTTCGCCGGTGTCCCAGACCCCCTTGACGAATTGCACCACTCCGACCTTCATGTCGTTGCCGATGGCGCGGATCGCCAGGCCCATGGCGGCGGTCGATTTACCCTTTCCCTTGCCGGTGTGGACCATCAACAGACCCTTTTCCTGCGTTTTCTTCGCAATAATTTTGTCCCGTGCGGCTTTTTTATTGGCCATCTTTTCCGCATGGCGATCATTGATTTCCTGTTCGGTCATACCGGCGGTTTTCATGACGGACTCCCCTATTTGTGCGTTTCGCCATCGTGCACCAAGTTGTTCAACATGTCGAAGGCGGTGTTGCGGCGCGGTCGCCACAGACCGCGCGTTTGCGCTTCGATCAACCGGCCGGCAATTTCGCGAAGTGCGTCTGGATTCGCCTGCGAAATAAAATTTCGAACAGTCAGGTCGTCAATATACGCGTCATAAACCGCATCGAAATGATGGTCGGCGACGCAATGCGTCGTCGCGGCGAAGGCGAAAAGATAATCGACGGTCGCAGCAATTTCGAACGCACCCTTGTAGCCGTGGCGCATGACGCCGGCGATCCATTTCGGGTTGACGGCGCGGGCGCGCACGACGCGGGCGATTTCTTCCTCCAGGGTGCGAATTTTGGGCGTTTCCGGTCGTGAATGGTCACTGTGGTAGATAACAGGACGGCGCCCCGACAGGCTTTCCACGGCGGCGGCCATGCCGCCCTCGAACTGGTAATAGTCGTCCGAATCCAACAAGTCGTGTTCCCGGTTGTCCTGGTTGTGTACGACAGCCTCCACGTCGCGCAGCCGGGTTTCAAACAGACCGTGGGCCGCCTCGCCTTGCGCGCCCGCGCCGTAGCGAAACCCGCCCCACGCGACATAGGCGCGCGCCAGATCGTCCTGGGTGTCCCAACCATGCTCATCGATCAGCGCCTGCAATCCGGCCCCATAGGCGCCGGGCTTGGACCCAAACACTCGCGCGCCGGCCCGCGACGCCGCGGTTTTCGCATCCAGGCCTTGGGCGTGAAAATGCGCTGTATCGCTCGTTACTTGCGCGGCGAGTGGGTTGTCCCGCCTCGCTTCGTCCAGCGCCGCGACGGCGCGCGATGCGGAATCGAACAAATCGATCAAACCGGGAAATGCATCGCGAAAAAACCCGGAGATTCGAAAGGTGACATCGACGCGTGGTCGGTCCAGCACGTCGAGTGGTAAAATTTCGAAACCGGTAACGCGACGCGATGCGGAATCCCAGGTGGGCCGGGCGCCGATCAACGCCATGGCCTGGGCGATATCATCACCGCCGGTGCGCATGTTCGATGTGCCCCAGGCGCTGATCGCCAATCGGGCGGGCCAATCGCCATGTTCCTGTGCGTGGCGTTCCACCAGCATTTGCGCAGATTTCCATCCCAACAGCCAGGCGGCGGGCGTCGGTACCGAGCGCGTGTCCACCGAATAAAAGTTGCGACCGGTGGGCAACACGTCGGGACGGCCCCGCGTCGGTGCGCCGGACGGTCCCGGCGCCACGAAGCGCCCGTCGAGACCGCGCAGCAACCCGTCGATTTCCGCCGCCCCGCAGCGCGCCAGATTGGGCCGCAGCGATTCATCGATGAAGGTGCAAACGGCGCGCGCCGCCGGACCGGGCGCGGCGGTGTCTCCCGCGACAAGATTTTGGGCGAACGCTTCCAGGCGCTCCACCGCATCGCCCTTGGTGCGCCATGGTGCGTCATTCTCCGGCCCCGCCGTTAACGCAGAGGGTCGTGGCCCGGCCCAAGCCTCGCCCAGCACGCAATCCAGTGGGTCGAAGTCCAACATGAAATCGACCGCCAGGGCGCGGATCAGGGACGCATCCTGGCCTTGGCCCTGACCACGCGGCGACCGGGCTAGGGCGACCAGTAAATCGACGCACAGGGCGCCCGACGGGGAGTCTCCGAACACATGCAGCCCGTCGCGAATTTGCATTTCCTTCAGTTCGCACAGGTAATTGTCCAGCGCTGCGAGCGCGCTTGCTTCATCGGCGTTCGCGTCGAATCCGCAATCCTTGTCGAGCCCTGTGGACTGCGCCAACTCCAGGATTTGCGCGCCCAGCACCTTGAGCCTGCGCGGGTCGAGCCCGGCGGCTTCGA
>JABJJH010000544.1 GCA_018660965.1 Rhodospirillaceae bacterium
ATCATCCGACGCGGGGCGCCGTGGTGGCGCATGCTGCTTCGCGATCGCTTCGCGCTGGTCGCGGCGCTGTGGCTCCTCGTTCTTACCGTTTGTTTCCTGATCGGCCCGGAATTGTTCGGCGACGCGGCGACCAAATTAAACCTGCGCGCGCGCAATCTGCCGCCGGGTTCGACAGAACATGGCTGGCTGATGGTTCTGGGCGGCGATGCGCTCGGTCGTTCCATGCTGGCGCGGCTGATTGTGGCGGCGCGAAATACGCTGGCCATCGCATTGGTCTCCGTTTTCGTCGCGATGATCGTCGGCGGCGCGCTCGGCATGATCGCGGGCTATATCGGGCGCGGAATCGGCCACGTCATCATGCGCTTCGCCGATATACTCCAGAGTTTCCCGTCGCTGCTTTTGGCCGTTGTCGTCCTCTACGTCCTGGAGCCGAGCGTGATCAATCTGATTATCGTGTTGGCGATTACGCGGCTGCCCATCTATTTACGGGTAACCCGGGCGGAGGTTCTGGAGATTCGCGAACGGGTGTTCGTCGACGCTGCGCGCGCGCTGGGCGGCAGTAAATATCACATCCTGTGTCGCCATATCGCGCCGGTCGTCGCCCCCACGCTGCTGACGATCCTGACTGTTGATTTCTCCATCGTGATGCTGGCCGAATCCAGCCTCAGCTTTCTCGGCATCGGAATCCAGCCGCCGGAAATAACCTGGGGCCTGATGGTCGCCCAGGGCCGCAACTATTTAAGTCAGGCGTGGTGGCTGGCCTTTTTTCCCGGCCTCGCCATCATGATGGCCACGCTGTCGGGTAATATCCTATCGAACTGGCTGCGCGTCGCCAGCGACCCGGAACAGCGGTGGCGCCTGGAAAAATCGGGGGACGCCCGTGGCTGACGCACGCGCCCCTACCCCCATCCTTGATGCGCCCATCCTTGACGTAGAGGACCTTCGGGTTGAATTCCGCAGCGGCGGCGAAACGGTCCATGCGGTGAATGGCGCCTCCTTCCGGATTAACGCAGGCGAAACAGCGGCGATTCTGGGCGAAAGCGGATCCGGCAAAAGCGTTTCCGCCGCCGCGATCATGCGGTTGTTGCAAAGCCCACCCGCCTTCGTGACCGGCGGCACGGTTCATTTCAAGGGTCAGGACGTCCTGGCCATGCCGCTTGCGAAATGGCGTGATTTTTGCGGTCGGGAAATCGCCATGGTGTTTCAGGACGCCCTGACGTCACTCAACCCGGTGTTCAGCGTCGGTTGGCAGATCGCCGAACTTTTCCGCACCCATGGCGTCGCGTCCGGACGCGACGCCGACGCGCGCGCGGTGGACTTACTGGACCGCGTCGGCATTCCCGACGCAACACTTCGGGCCAGGGATTATGCGCACCAGTTTTCCGGCGGCATGCGCCAACGGGTTATGATCGCCATGGCCATCGCGCTGGGCCCCGACCTGTTGATCGCCGACGAACCGACGACCGCGTTGGACGTGACCGTGCAAGCCCAGATCATGGAGTTGCTGGAGGGGCTGCGGGCGGAGTCCGACATGGCCATGATCCTGATCACCCATGATCTTGGCGTCGTCGCGGACGTCGCGGATAATGTCGCGGTGATGTACGCCGGGCGGGTGGTCGAACGCGGTCCGGTCTCGGAAGTTCTCGCCAGACCAGGCCACGCCTATACGTTGGCCCTGCTCGATTCCGTTCCGCGCACCCGCGACAAGGGTCAGAAGTTGAACCCCATCATCGGATCGCCACCGGATCTGGCCCGGATTCCAAAAGGATGCGCGTTCAACCCCCGTTGCCGGTTCGCGACGGATTTATGCCGTTTAGAAACGCCGCCAAGCGTCGCCGTCGCGCCGGGGCGCATCGCCGAATGTCATCATGTGGAGGCGGTGTTCAATGATGGTTGAAGACGGAGGGACAGTTGAAGAAATCGGGACGGCTGGTCGCCCCGTCCTCGAAATCCGCGATCTGGTCAAACATTTCCCGGTTGGACGCGGATTTTCGTTCAAACGGGAAACCGAAATCGTCAAGGCGGTGGACGGCGTCAGCTTTGAACTGCATGCCGGGGAGACGCTGGGACTCGTTGGCGAAAGCGGCTGCGGCAAGTCCACGGTCGCGCGGACGCTCTTGCGGCTGGAAGAACCAACGGCGGGAACCGCCCTGTTTCACGGCAAGGACATCTTTACGGCCAATGCGGACGAATTGAAACACATCCGGCGGCGCCTGCAGGTTATTTTCCAGGACCCCTACGCATCGCTGAACCCGCGCATGACGGTGGCCGACATCATCAGCGAGCCCTGGGTTATTCACCCCGACGCGGCACCGGTGGCGGAACGCCCGGACCGGGTGCGGACATTGTTGGAAAATGTCGGTCTTCGACGCGAACACGCCGAACGCTACCCGCACGAATTTTCCGGTGGGCAACGCCAGCGCATCGGCATCGCCCGCGCTATTGCGCTCGATCCCGAAGTGCTGATCTGCGACGAGCCGGTCTCGGCGCTGGACGTGTCCGTGCAAGCGCAGGTCGTTAACCTGTTGATGGAAATTCAGGAACGTCTCAACATCGCCTATGTCTTCATCGCCCACGATCTGTCGGTGGTGCGCCATATGTCGCACCGGGTCGCGGTTATGTATTTGGGTCGAATTGTCGAAATCGGCGCAATGGACGAAGTCTACAATCGCCCCCGCCACCCCTACACGAAGGCGTTGCTGTCCGCCGAACCGTCCCTCGATTTTTCAGGCGCGCGGAAAAAACCACAGCGCATCATCTTGAAAGGCGAAGCGCCAAGCCCAGCCAATCCGCCCTCGGGATGCCGTTTTCGGAACCGGTGCTGGAAGGCGCGCGACATATGCGCGGGCGACCCGCCTGCATTGTCGTTCGCCGCCGGGGAAAACGGCGACGGCCACCGCGTCGCCTGTTACGATCCGGAACCGCATTGAAATAGGGCCGAATTCATGGCTCTTGTCTCTCGACTAATAGCTCTGGGCCAATGTGCGGGAATTCTTTATAAATAACCGGCAGGTAAGATAATTCCTGCTTGAACATGCGTAAAACATGCGAGGCGCGTTACGGACATGGAGTCGGCTGGTCAAAAGAATAAGCACGGCGCGATCGAAAACCTGCTGCAAATGGCGCTTGACCGAACCACGGACGGTCGCGGCGCGTTGGCGGAATCCATCTTACAGGTTTGCCTGCAGACGAACTCGAATTTGTCGGCCAAGGAATTCGAGATCACGTTCGACATCCTTCGCAAGCTTGTCGGCGACGTGGAGATGGAGGTTCGCCGGACCATAGCGGAACGCCTGGCGACGCGCGGCGACCTTCCACACGACATCGCGCTCTTCCTCGCCAACGATCAAATCGAAGTCGCCTATCCGGTGCTGGTGGACTCCGCCGCCCTGGAAGACGTCGATTTAATCATGATTACGCGCGGAAAGCCCGCATCTCACCAGATCGCGGTCACGTTGCGCCGCAACCTGTCTGCGGCCGTTTCCAATGCGTTGGTGGAATCGCAAAGCGTGGATGTCATCGACTCCTTGTTGCGAAACCCGACGGCGGAAATTGCGCCGTCAACAATGGAGATGATGGTGGAGTTGTCCCGATCCATGACCCCCATCCAGAAACCGCTGCTTCAACGTACGGATTTATCCGCCGATTTGGCGTGGCGCATGTACGGATGGGTCGGCTCCGCGCTAAAGAACTTCATCGTCGATACGTTCCCGGAAACAGGAACGGATTTTGGCTCCGAAATCGACGACGTTATCGAACGGGCCATGGCCACCTCTGCGGAACCTATCGCAGAAGAATCGTCCACGGTTTCCGCATCGGACCTTCTCCGGATTTTGGAAACTGAAAACCTGGAAGCCTTCCAACACGCATTCGCACAATTTTCCGGGCTGGCGCTAAACGCCGTTCCGGCTACGTTGTCCGATGCTGGCGGCGAATCTCTGGCGATTGTGTGCAAGGCGTGCGGTGTTCCCGTCAAGGACTTCCTGCGCATATTCGAACTTGTCAACGCCCAGATCGCTGGCGGCGGCCAACCCGACTCGATGGAATTCAACGCGGTTAGAACCTTCTTCGATCGCCTTGAAATCAAAAACGCCAACAGCATTCTATCGGAATGGCGCGCGGCGACGGAGTAGGATAGAGACGAACCTTGGTGTCGCTTCACGGATTTTCATTCGCGCTTTTAGGCCTTATTGGCGGCGCAATCGTTCTGTTCATTATTGCGTTCCGATTCGTGCATCAGCGGAGCGCCCGTCGATTCTTTTCCGCCGCCATCGTCTTCCTGGTCGCCTCGGCGCTGGCCGTTGTCGGTCTTGGCATGCCCATCTGGGTGGATATCGCGCCTGACGACCCCGTCGTCATCATCACCGAGCAAGTGGTCAGCGTCTTGTGGTGGCTGGCGCTGGCGAGCCTGTCGATCCGGGGGGCGGATTTATTTCTGTGGCGCGGCGTCTTTCGCAGCCAGCATATCCCGAAACTTCTCAAAGACGTCGTCGGCGCGCTGTTTTATCTGATCGCCCTGTTCGCGATTGTCGCCCTGGTTTTCGATCAACCCGTAACCGGCTTGCTGGCCACGTCCGGCGTGGTCGCCGTCGTCCTGGGGTTCGCGCTGCAAAACACGTTGGGAGACGTGTTTTCGGGCATCGCGCTGAATATGGAACACCCATACCGGCAAGGCGACTGGATTCAACTGGACAATGGCTTCGAAGGCGAAGTGGTGGAGATCAACTGGCGCGCCACGCATCTGCGCAGCCGCGACGACACCGAAATCGTGCAGCCGAATTCCAGCATGGCGACGGCGCGCATCGTCAATTATCACTACCCGACCACGCAATACGCGTTCAACGTCAAGCTTCGCCTGGACTACAAATTGCCGCCGTCACGGGCCAAGGCGATCCTGATGGCCGCCGCGCTGGCCTGCGACAACGTCAAGAGCGACCCGGCGCCGATCTCACGGGTCTGGGACTTCGAGGAATCGACCGTGCTGTACGACGTCAAGGTCTGGGTCGAGGACTTCGCGCTGCACCCGAACCATGTCGACATGGTGTACAGCAAAATATGGGAGCATTTGCGGTGGGCCGGTGTCGATGTCGCCTTCCCGCAACGCGACATTCATATGTACGAAAGCTTCGAGCGGGACCAGACGGCGTCCCTGGCGATTGGCGAATTGTTGCAGCGAACCGATTTATTCGCGCCGCTGGAAGGCGACGAACTCGCGTCTCTGGCCGAACGCACGAACATGTTGCAGCTTCGCCCCGGTCGCCAGGTCGTACAGCAAGGCGAAGACGGATCGTCATTATATATCATCGCGGAAGGGTTGCTTGAAGTCCGTGTGAAATTCGATGACGGTCGCGAAAGCAAGGTCGCCACCGTCGGGCCAGGCGATTTTTTCGGCGAAATGTCGCTGTTGACCGGCATACCGCGCAGCGCAACGGTCATCACCATGACCGACGCGGTGATATACGAGATCGACAAAGAACAAATAGAACCGATCCTGAAGGCGCGACCGGAAACGGCGGATGTCCTGGCGGCGTATCTGACCCGCCGACGCGAAGCCACCAAGGCGTTCGCGGATAACACCCAATCCGTTAGTGCGGATCAACGCGCAGCGGCCGGCTACACCGACCAGCTTGTCTCGCGAATCCGCACGTTTTTCCAACTATAGGCCAAAGCCCTGGGTGTTTAGAGCCCTAAGCGTTTAGAGTTCTAGGCGTTTAGCGCGGCGACGCCCGGCAAGGTCCTGCCTTCCAGCCATTCCAGAAATGCGCCGCCGGCGGTCGAAATATACGTGAAATCCGACGAGGCACCCGCATGCGCCAGCGCCGCCACGGTGTCGCCGCCCCCCGCAACGGATATGAGCGCGCCCTTGGCGCTCAACGCCGCCGCCGCCCGGGCCACGGCGACGGTGGCCGCATCAAAGGGCGGCGTCTCGAACGCGCCAAGTGGCCCGTTCCACACCAGCGTTCGGCAGGTTTTCAATCGAGCCTCGATCACGGCGACGCTTTGTGGGCCGAAGTCCAGAATCATTTGATCACTCGGCGCGGCGTGGGCGGACACGGTCGTCGCAACCGCGCCTTCCTTGAATTCGCGCGCCACCACAACGTCGCTCGGCAGCACAATGTCGCACCCGGCGCCGTCCGCCTTGGCCAGAATTTCACGCGCAGTTTCCGCCAAATCCTTTTCACACAAACTCGCGCCGACCTCATGGCCTTGCGCATACAGGAACGTGTTGGCCATGCCGCCGCCGATCACCAGCACATCGACCTTATCGACCAGATGCCCCAGCACGTCGAGCTTGCTGGACACCTTGGCCCCGCCGACAACCGCCGCCACGGGCCTTTGCGGGGTTTCAAGCGCCGCCGACAGCGCTTCCAGTTCCGCCTGCATGTTGCGACCGGCCGCCGAGGGCAACAACGCCGCCAGCGCCGCCGTGGAGGCGTGCGCGCGGTGCGCCGCGGAAAACGCGTCGTTCACGTAAATATCGCCCAACGCGGCCAACGCCTTGGCGAAATCCGGATCGTTCGCTTCCTCGCCAGGG
>JABJJH010000091.1 GCA_018660965.1 Rhodospirillaceae bacterium
AACCCCGGATTTGGCCGCGCCTGGGACGCAGCGCCTGGAATTTACGGCGCCGACGCGCCCGAGGATTACGAGATATCCGAGTTTCGGCAAGGAGTGTGCGTTGCCGCGATGCTGGCGCATCGCAAGACGTATGCGACGATGTCCGACAGCCTTGTCAGGCCGCCCGCCGGGTCGCCCATGCGGTCCGTCGGAGGGCGATCTCAGTGGCTTCGAATAGCCGTGACACGCTCTAACAACCAGATTCGGCGTTTGGCGCCTACCCGCGAATGAAATACAACAAGTCCAACGGCGGCGGCTCCACCGGCGTTTGGCTTAGCATGTCATGCGCCTGCCCGCGATGGTGGGTTTGATGATTAAAGAAGTGTTGCAGTATCACGCTCCGGTCCATGGAATGCGGATCGCCGGACGTCGTCTTGAACGCGACCTCGCCCGCCATATCCTCCTCTGTTCTATCCGCCATATAGGCGATGATTTCGGCATCCATTTTTTCGCGCGCAGCCCGCAAGGAAGACATATCGGCGTACAATTCCTCATTCAACGGAATCGACGGTGAGGTTCCATGAAGCCGCGACGTCCAGATCGTATCGCCCACGACGATATGATTTAGCGTCCGGTGGACCGAACCGAAAAACGTCGGTCGATCCTTGAAATATTCGTCATTCGATAATTGCGCGCAAGCATCGTACAGACGACCGTTCGCCCATTTGTTATAATCCGCAAAGCGTCTGAAATGGGCCAGCATAGGTGAATTCCTTCTTCGGAGGATGGATGAACCGGTCCAAATCATAATACGAGTATGGACCGTGACGGTAGCGATGATACTTCATTAGTTGTTGAGAATAATTCATATACTGCTACATTAGATATTCTATGTATGAAGTTAATTTAATTATCATTATTTTTATACATGGATGAATTAATTTCTACTATATAAGGATCTCAGCCGTTAACAGATTACCCCCTTTGAATGGTCTTCGGGCGTTCGAATCGGCCGCGCGCCACTTGAACCTCCGCGCCGCGGCGGAAGAATTGAACGTCACCCCATCGGCCATCAGTCACCAGATTCGCGGCATTGAAGCGGCGCTGGGCGTTAGTCTGTTCCGGCGCGCGAATAAACGATTGGCACTTACCGACGACGGTCGGTCCCTGCTGCCTGGCCTGTCGGAAGGCTTTGGCCGCATCGCCAGCGCCGTCGGCAATCTTCGCGACAATCAAGATCAGGGCGTACTGACGGTCAGCATGGTGTCGACCTTCGCCATGCGTTGGTTCATGCCGCGCCTGTCGAGGTTTCAGCAAAAACACCCGGAGATCGAAATCCGCATATCGACGACCATGCGGCCCGTCGATTTCGAACGGGAAGACATCGACGCCGCCATCCGCAACGGCGCGGGCGATTGGCCGGGCATGCGGTGCGACCGCCTCTTCAATGTCGAAACCGTACCGGTTTGCAGTCCCGACCTACCGGGTACCGGCCCGCCTCTTCAACGTCCGGAGGATTTGCACGGCCATATCTTGTTGCATTCCGCCGCGCGGCCTGGCGAGTGGGCGCAATGGTTCGAACATTGCGGCATTCCTTCTGACAAAGCGGCGCGAAAATTGACCTTCGAATCCACGAATTTCAGCCTCGCCGCCGCGATCAAGGGGCTGGGCGTCGCCATCGCCGACCGGCATATCGTGGAGGAAGACGTTGAATCCGGACGTTTGGTTATCCCCTTCGAACATCCGATGCAGCTTCCGGAAGCCTATTTTCTCGTCTGTCCGGAACGGCAGGCGCTAAAACCCAAAATGGCGCATTTTCGCGAATGGCTGTTGAGCGAAACGCCCGAATAGACGCCGTTATCCCGTCCCTTCGAAACAGATATTTTCCAGCGACTCGCCCCGCGCCAAGTGATCGACATTACGCGCAACGAAGTCAAACCGCCGGTCCCGCATCGCATCGGTGGTGGCGCTGTTGTGCGGCGTCATGATGATATTGTCGAGATCCTGGAATGGAAATTTCGACGGCGGGTTGTCCAGATTTTCAAGCGTTGGATACCCATACCATACATCGATGATAGCGCCGCCAATGCGCCGCTCGGACAACGCCTGGTATAGCGATTCCTCGTGGATCACCATGCCCCGTCCAACGTTGATGATGACGCCGTCCGGCTTCATCTCGCCAAGCCGTTCCGCGTCAAACAAACCACGCGTTTCGCGCGCCAGCGGCAAGGTCACCACGACGAAGTCGCTTTCACCCAGAAGTCGATCCAGTTCATCCATGGTCCCGAACCAATCCAACGGCGCGGGCGTGTCTCGATCCGTGCGCGACACTGCGCACACCCGCATGCCGAACGCCTTGGCGCGCGTAGCGACCTCCCACCCGATATGGCCATACCCGACAATACCGACCGTCTTCCCATACAGTTCGCCATGACTGCGACCGGTGCCCGGCATTTTGCGGTCCCACCCTTTCTCCCGAAAATGGCGGTCCGACGCGCGCATGCCGATTTCCCATTCCAGCAACCCCGCGATCACATACTCCGCCATCGTGATTTCATGTTCGTAGGTGTTGCAAACCATACAGCCCTTCGTCACATCACCGGGTTTGATCCATTCGACGCCGGTGAACGGCACCTGATACAGTTTCAGGTTGGGCGCCAGGGGCCAATCCCCCCGAATGCGGCCGCCGACAATAGCGTCGGCCTCGACCAGTTTTTCAGCGAACAAGGCGAAATCCTCGCCGTCGGACCACTTCAAAATACGCCAATCGGTCGTCATCCGCTCCCGGATGTCCGGTTCCTGCCGCGCGCCCATGTCGCCGGCAAACAGTACCGTGGGTGTCGATGATAGACTCATGCTTCCTCCAATGCGTTTGGACCGCAGCATAAAGTCCCACGCCAAGGCGCGGCAACCACTATCGTTGACACGGCTCCGTCCGCTGGCGATCATTCATCCATCGGGACAGTCCGTGATGGAGACGCGACGTGATAACGAATGACACCGCCTTTCGGTGGCCTGATGAAGGTCTGACGCGTGTGCCGTACAGCGTGTATCAGGACGCCGATATTTACGCCGCCGAACAGGCGCGGATTTATCGCGGCCCCGTCTGGAATTTCCTGTGCCTCGCCTACGAACTGCCCAATGTCGGTGATTACCGCGTCACGCAGGTGGGCGAAACGCCCGTTGTCGTCACCCGGGACCATGAGGGCGGCCTGAACGCTTTCGTCAATCGATGTGCGCATCGCGGGGCATTGTTGTGCCTGGATCAATGCGGCAACGCCGACGCGATCACCTGCGTTTATCACGCTTGGCGCTACACCCTGAAAGGGGAACTGGCGAGCGTCGCCTTTCACCGGGGCGTCAACCGCAAGGGCGGCATGCCCGATGGTTTCGACAAGTCGAACCATAATCTGGAAACGTTGCGCGTGACCGAATTTTGCGGGCTGGTGTTCGGCACGTTCGACCCCGCGACACCCGATATCGAGGAATACCTTGGCCCCGAAATCGCCACAAGAATAAAGCGGGTGCTGGGCCGTCCCCTCACCTTACTGGGCGAAAATACGCAGACGCTCGACAACAACTGGAAGCTCTATTTCGAAAACGTGAAGGATTCCTACCACGCGAGCCTGCTGCACCTCTTCTTCACAACCTTCCGTATCAACCGGTTGGGCCAAAAGGGCGGCGTTATTGTCGATGACAGCGGCGGCCATCACGTCAGCTATTCCATCATGGACAAGGCGTTGGACAATTCGAGCTACACCGACCAGAACATCCGTTCCGCCGATGACGGCGTTCAACTGAGCGATCCGTCGATGCTCGACGCCGTGGACGAATTCGGCGATGGCGTAACCCTACAAATCCTGACCGTCTTCCCCGGCCTCGTGGTCCAGCAAATCCAGAACGCCATCGCCGTGCGCCAGGTCGTTCCCACCGGCGTGACGCGGACATTGCTCAATTGGCGCTATGTCGGTTTTGACGGCGACGACGACGCCATGACCGAACGGCGTCTCAAACAGGCCAATCTTGTCGGCCCGGCAGGTTATGTTTCCCTGGAGGACGGCGCGGTCGGCGGTTTCGTCCAGCGCGGCATCGTCGGTGGCGGGGACGCCGAAGGGGTCGTGGAAATGGGCGGCGATGGCTACGAAAGCCAGGACTTCCGAGCGACGGAAACCTCGGTGCGGGGCATGTGGCGGCGGTATCGCGATCTCATGGGCTTTTAAGGATATGCAAAGCGCTCAAACGCTCCTCGAACAACGTCTGGCGGCGGACGATCTGCAATCCAGCTACGCCGCGTGCATCGACGAAGACCGCCTGGAGGATTGGCCCGAATTCTTCATCGACGACTGTCTCTACAGGATCACGCATATTCGAGACTATCAGGCCGGGCGCCCGCTGGGCGTGATTTACGCCACGTCGAAAGCCATGCTGCGCGACCGCGTCACGTCGCTACGGCTGGCCAATATCTATGAAAAGCAACGCTACAGGCACATCGTCAGTCCCACGCGCATCGTCAACGCCGACAACGGCGTCGTGCAAACGACGACCAGTTTTCTGCTGATCCGCATCATGGCGACCGGGGACACGACGATCTTCATGTCCGGCGTGTACCACGACATTCTCGTTGCACACGGTGATGGTCTGGCCTTCAAGGAAAAAATCGTCGTCGCCGACAGCGCGTCTATCGACACGTTGCTCGCTATTCCCGTGTGATCGTCGCCGCCATCAAGCGTACCGCGATGCTACGCCAGGCGCCGGGGTCCGCACGCCGCCGCCATAGCGCCTCAACAACGGGTTCCGGCAATCCAGCAGGAATCTCGGGACGGGCCGCAGCATCGACAATGAATTCCTCAGGAAACGAAAACCCGGACTTGGGGCGGTCATACAACTCGGCGGGCAAGTAACGGCTCAACAAGCGGCGTAACAAGTTTTTCTGCCCAAACGCCAAAAGCGCGCGCGGGTCGAATTCCGCAACCGTCTCGATCACCTTTCGGTTGAGGAATGGCGTCCGCAGTTCTAACCCATGGCGCATGCTGGCGTGGTCAAACGCCGGTAATTGCATGTTCGGCATCACCTGTTGCAGGTCGAACAGGGGAACCGCGTATTCCAACGGCGTCCCGCCATCGCCGAAGGTCGCCGTCCAGGCGTCAAATCCGGGTAGGGTCTTCAGCCACCCCAGGGCCGGAAAGTTTTTGTTCGCCAGGTAAAGCTCGCGCGACGGCGGCGCCATGCGGGCGCCAAACCGGGCCGCCCGCCCCCCGACAGCCTTGGCCACCCCCCCGAGGAGCCCGCGCGCGCCATCCGGCAAACCGAACACATGGCGCCATCGCCAATAAGTCTGGTTCTTGCCGTATCCCCAGGTGACCTCGTCCCCGCCGAGGCCGGTCAACCCGACCTTGTAGGTTTGCGCGGCGGCGGCGCACAACTGATCGACCGGCAGAACCCCCGTATTGCCCGACGGCTGCCCCATCAGATCAACAACCCGCTCGATCCCAGCAGCCTGCCGATCCACACGGTTGTCGAGCACCTCATGGGGCAAGCCAAGATGCGCCGCAATCGCGGTGGCGGCGTCGCATTCATCGACGATATCGCCAATAGGAAACGCGACCGTCAAACAATTCAACGTCCGGCCAAGCCCTTGCCGGCACAGCGCCGCGACAAGAGCTGAATCGATTCCGGCCGACAGGAACAACGCGATGGGCACATCCGCGATCAACCGTCCTTCCAGACTTTCCAGCAAAGCGTCACGCAGCGCATCGACGCCGGCTTCCGGAATCGGTCGAACCGGGCCCGTCGGCGGCGAGGCGTCCAAATCCCGCCACGGCGGCGACCAATAACGCGTCGTTGGACGCACCGCGCCGCCCTCCACTTTCATCACGCTCGCGGGTTCCAGTCTGCGGATATCCCGATAGGCCGTCTTCGGCGCGGGAATATAGCCAAGGCTCAAATACGTCGCCCACGCCTCATCGTCGAAATGCGGCTTCAGACCCAACAACTTCGCGAGCGGCGCGATTTCCGAAGAAAAATAAACCCCGTCCGAGGTGGCGGCGTAATACAACGGCTTCTCGCCGAACGGGTCCACCGCCAGGGTCGCGCGCCGCCCGTCCCACAACGCGAGCGCGAACATGCCGTCGAACCGGTCGAACGCCCCCTCGCCCCATTGCGTCAGCGCGCGCAACAAGACTTCCGTATCGCTTTGCGAAGAACAGCGAACGCCTTCCTGCGCCAATGCGGTCCGCAACGCGCGGTAATTGTAGAGTTCGCCGTTATAGGTCAGCACCGAATTGTCGCGGTGCATCGGCTGACTGCCGCCGTCGCCCAAATCGATTATGGATAATCGCCGATGTCCAAAAAAGACGCCCTTGTCAGCGTCCATCCATTCACCGTCCCCGTCGGGACCACGATGCGCCAACGCGGCGGTCCCCGCGCGGCCCAGCGCGATATCCGCCGCCGTCAAGGGACGGTTAAACAATAATCCGAAGATGCCGCACATTTGCCCGCCCTATTTGGGCCTCACTTTTCCAGCGTCACCATCCAATAGGCGGCGGAGTGGCGCAATAGCCAATCCCGTTGCGCGCGGCTCAACAGCCAATTGGTAAGCGGCAGAAAGGCCGCCGGCAGAAAATCCCATTCGGTCCGGTTTCCGGTAACCGCCACATCTATTTTCGCGAAACGCCCCAACAGGCGTTCAAGGTCACGCATTGTGTAATGCCGGGAAATCGGCGCCCCAGGGCTATCTTCGTCATAAGCGTCGGTCACCGAATTGATGAACGACGCGACATTGAACCGATGCCGGAACAGCCCGCCTTTAAGCAAGCCTTGCTTGAACATCTTTTGCCACCAGTATTTTGGGCCGCCCTTTCGATACAACATCAAGAAGGCGCAGCCGCCGGGCTTCAACACCCGGCGCACTTCGTCGTAACATTTCTGATCGTCGGCGGCGTGATGAATAACGCCGTAGGACGCGACGAAATCGAAATACCCGTCCGGAAACGGAATCGCTTCCGCGCTGGGGACTTGCAGATGAACGTTCTCGGTATCGCGGAACCGGTGCGATGACAGCGCGAAATGGCTTTTGCTCAGGTCTATCCCTTGGGCTTCCGCCGCGACCTTCGACAACTCGTTGATCAGCCAACCAACCCCATAGCCGATTTCCAGGACCGTCTTACCGCGCAAGGCGTCATAGTCGATGAAATTATCCAGGATGGGCGCATCGGATCCTTGAAAATGCGTCCCTTTCTCGCTGCGCATCAAGCCTTCCACATGCGCGAAAATATCCTCTGGCGTCGATGTCCGCCAATCGAAGTCCCCGCCGGGATGAATCATCGGATTGTCGGACCAGAACGCCTGGATATTATTCTCTGTCGCTTTCGTCATATTATTCCGTTGGTTTTGATCGAGCGCCTACCGCGCGTGCTTACCGCCTCGACGGCGAAAACACAACAACGCGAGGATCATCGTAGACGATGGGTGTTACGCGCCGATAATGCCTTTCGACGGACTGGACGCGGCGGCGTACAGCTTTTTGGGAATACGGCCCGCCTGAAAGGCCAACCGCCCCGCTTCGACCCCCCGCCCCATGGCGGCGGCCATTTTGACCGGATCGCGCGCCCGGGCGATCGCCGAATTCAACAATATCCCGTCACAGCCCAGTTCCATGGCGATGGCGGCGTCCGACGCCGTGCCGATGCCCGCATCGACGATGACCGGCACCGACACCTGGTCGCGGATAATTTCCAGATTGTAGGGGTTGCGCAGCCCCATGCCGGACCCAATCGGAGCGCCCAGCGGCATGACTGCGGCGCAGCCCATATCCGCCAGCTTGCGGCAGGTGATCGGATCGTCGTTGCAATACGGCAGCACGATGAAGCCGTCCTTGACCAGTTCTTCCGCCGCGCTCAACAAATGCTCCACATCCGGAAACAGGGTTTCCTCGTCGCCGATGACTTCCAGCTTGATCCAGTTCGTGCCAATCGCCTCTCGCGCCAACTGCGCCGTCAGCACGGCGTCGCGGGCGGTGTAACACCCCGCCGTGTTCGGCAGGATATGATACTTGTCGGCCAGCATGTCGATCACGCTTTCGCCGCCGCCTTGCACGTTGATGCGCCGGATCGCCACGGTCACGACTTCCGACCCAGAAGCGGCGATGGAGTCCATCATGATCTGGTGGTTGGGGTACAACGACGATCCAATCAACAATCTGCTGTCGAAGGATTTGTCGGCGATGGTCAGCTTATCCGATGTATTTTCTGGCATTTCCGTTCACTCAAAAAAAGTCTTCATGCAATTAACCACCCGACACCGGATTGACGATTTCCACGTCGTCGCCATCGTCCAGGGGTCGCGTCGTCCAATCGGCGCGCGGTGCGACCGCGCCGTTCACCGCCACGGCGACGAATCGCGCGGTTTCATCCACGCCTTCCTCGCGCAGCAATTCCATGATGGTGACCGCGTTGATGGTCCTGCTTTCGCCATTTATCCGCACCACCCGGCTCATGCTCGTCTTTCCGCTCTGTTTGAAGACTGGTCGTCGTCACGCTTGTAAAACCGCCCAATCCCGAACGGCTCTATCGCGGACTCGACCGCGCCATTTAAAATAAAATCGCTGACCGCATCAATGGTGACCGGCGCCAGCAATATTCCGTTGCGGTGATGCCCCGTCGCCATAACCAGCCCCTGCACCGGCGTTGGCCCCAGGATCGGCGCGTCGTCGCGGCTGGTGGGGCGAAACCCGACCCACATTTCATCCAGCGGCAATTCCTCGATTTGCGGCAACGCCTCCCACGCCGATTCCAGCAGCCGAAACACACCGCCCGCCGTCATGTCCGAATCGAACCCTTTATCTTCGACTGTCGCCCCCAAAATCAGCCGACCGTCCTTGCGCGGGACGATATAGATGCCGGGTCCCCACACCACATGATCGACAATCGGCGCGCGCGGGTCCATGCGCAGTCCCAGCATTTGCCCCTTCAGCGGACGCACCGGCGGACGCGCCATTGGCGGCAATCCGTCGATGTCATAAGACCACGCCCCCGCCGCCATCAACACAACGTCGGCGCGGTGCGCGCCCGTCGCCGTTTGGACGCCGGACACACGCCCGCCAGAAGCGCCGCCGGAAATATCGACAGCCGTCACCGGCGTATTTTCATGTATGACGACGCCCGCGGCGCGGCAGGCCTTTTCCAGGGCGACGACCAATTGCCGGTTGTCCACCTGATGATCCAGCGCGCAGCGCACGGCGGCGGGAATACCTGGCGACAGATGGGGTTCCAGGCGCCGCGCCTGCCCGCCGGTCATCCATTCGATATCGAGGCCGAGGCCCTTCTGAAATTCATAGGTGAAGCGCAACGCCTCCGCGTCGTCGCGGTCGATGGCGACGACGATGGTGCCTTCGTCGCGATAGCCAAGGTCGACGCCGGTGACCGCCGACAATTCCGTCGCAAACGCAGGCCAGCGCCGCTGGCTTTCCAGATCGAGCGACAACAGCAAGTCCTCGCCCGGTTCCGCTTCGACATTGGCGGCCAACATGCCCGCCGCCGCCCAACTGGCCGAACGGCCCACCTTGTCGCGCTCGAACAAATCAACCGCGCATCCAGCCGCCGCCAAGCGCCAGCCAATACCCAGGCCACATAGCCCGCCGCCAATAATGGCGACGCTCGGCTTGACGGTGGATGGTTCGGAGTGTTGCAATCTGCGCTCCCTTCGCTGGCATTATCCAGAGCAGGTTCATTGGGTATGATCTCAGCCAGTCCGTCCGGCACCCCAGTCAGCGATAATATTACGATACGATGCGCAAAATGCAATTGCGCAAATGCGCGCAGCCTCACATGGCGCCCTAATCGCCGTTGTCGGGATTGAGCTTCTGTTTCAGGCCGGCCATGGCTGTAATCCAGCGTTCCGGGTCGGCGGCCTTCTTGGCCCAGTAGCCGCCGGCTGTCGGGTGGGTGTAGATCATGAAACGGTCGTCGGCGACGCCTTCCAAGATTGTGGCGGCGGCCTCGTCGGCGGTCAAGACGCCGTCGCGCACGGAGGCGCTGTCGGGTGTGTCTTCGGTCATCGACGTCGCAACGCGCAGCGGGCAAACGACGGAGACGCTGACGCCCTTGGGCGTCCACTCGACCGCCAGCCATTCCGCCAGACCGACGGCGGCGTGTTTGGTCGCGGTGTAAACCGCTGAATTCATCTGCATCAGGATGCCCGCCGCCGATGCGACATTGACCAGTTTGCCGCCTCCACGCGCCGCCATCCCGGGCGCGACGGCGCGGGCCGCAAACAGATGGGCCATCACATGCACACCCCATTGCTGGCCCCAATGGGCGTTGTCGTCGCGGATCGGCTTCGGGCTAATGCCCGCGTTGGAGATGAACAAATCGACGGGTCCCAACGCAGTTTCGGCCTTTTCAACCAACGCCTGAATAGCCGCTTCGTCCGTAACGTCGGTCGGAACGGCCAGACCGCCGATTTCCGCCGCGCGGGTCTGAAGCAATTCGGCCTGCAGATCGGCCATGGCCACACCCTTGGCGCCCGCCGCCAGCAGCGCCTTCGATAGCGCGAACCCGATGCCGCTGCCGGCGCCGGTGACGACCGCGACTTTTCCCTGAACATCCATCGTATTCCCCCTAATTACTTAAAACCCACGGAACTCCTGCTAACCCGGCATTTTCGGAAAGCCTTTCAAGTCGGGGTCAATGGGAGTCGAGTCGATCTTGCTGTCGAGGAAGACATTGACCGACGGCTTGACCAGGGAATCCTGATCCAGGACGCCCGCGCGAATGCTCAAAGTCTTGGGACGATTGGAATTCCGACCGAACAATTGCGAACCACAATCGGGACAAAAAAGTTTCTCCATACTGGCGCCGCTCTCGGCCTTATGATTGAAGACTTTCGGCGAACCCGTCACCTGTATCGCGTCCTCATCGACAAACAACAACGTGCCGTACGCCGCGCCCGTGGCGGCTCTGCAATCACTGCAATGACAGTTGGCCATGAGCTTGATTTCGGTGTCCCCGTTGAATTTAATGTTCCCGCAAAGACATTTTCCAGATAGCTTCGGCATCGTTAGCCTCCCGTTTTAAGAATGATCTTGTTCCCAAGTTAGCGCCAAAATATAGCATTATCCGCATGGCCGACAACATTAGCGGATCAAGAAGCAATTAATTGAGTTATTCCGTCTAAAATGAAACAACGTATACATTGGATATCGAACACACGTGGTCATCGGCCCCAACACGCTAGGCCAAACAGAATGGAATTCGCACAATGAATGAGTCGTCCTACACGCCGCCAAAAGTCTGGAAATGGGAAGGCCAGGAGGGGGGCGCGTTTACAAGCACCAACCGCCCGATCGCCGGTTCCACGCATGAAAAGGAATTGCCCGTCGGGAAGCACCCGCTCCAGCTTTATTCACTGGGAACGCCCAATGGCGTGAAGGTCACGATAATGCTGGAAGAACTTCTGGCGCTTGGCCATACCGGGGCTGAATACGACGCCTGGCTGATCAAAATTGGCGATGGCGACCAGTTTGGCAGCGGCTTCGTGGACGTGAACCCGAACTCCAAAATTCCGGCGATGATGGATCACAGCACAACGCCGCCAACCCGCATTTTCGAATCCGGTGCGATGCTGATGTATCTTGCGGCGAAATTTCAGGCCCTGATGCCGACGGACCCGGCGAACCGTCCCGAGTGTTTGTCTTGGCTGTTCTGGCAAATGGGCAGCACGCCGTACCTTGGCGGCGGGTTTGGTCACTTCTACCATTATGCGCCGCACCCTATCGAGTACGCCATCGACCGCTTCACGATGGAAGTGAAGCGCCAACTGGATGTGCTTGATCGCCATTTGGCCGACAAGCGCTATATGTGCGGCGATGAGTATACAATCGCCGATATCGCGATATGGCCGTGGTATGGCGGGCTGCTGTTGTTTCAGCAATACGACGCGGCTGAATTCCTGGACGTGGAAACCTATACTCATGTCATGCGCTGGGCGAAAGAAATCGGGGAACGGGACACCGTGAAACGCGGTCGCATGGTCAACCGACTGCGCGGTGAACTGCACGAGCAACTGCGCGAACGCCACGACGCCAGCGACTTCGACACCAAGACGCAGGACAAGATTGAAGCGGCGGGCTAACGCCCCGAAATAACCCAGGCCCGAACACCCAGGCCATTGTCACGGCCTGGCTTCATGTTTCGCTAAGTGCGGCGTTATTCCGGTCGTTCGCCCCGAACCAGGGCGCGATAGAGCAAGCGGTGCTGGCTGTGGTCGTAATCGAACCCGGCCTTATGCAAGGCGGAGCGATTGTCCACGATGAGCATGTCGCCTAGCGTGTATTCATGCACATAGGTGAATTCAGGCCGCATCGCCGTTTCCAGCAACTCGGCCAGGAAGTCCTGGGTTTCTTGCGGTTCCATACCGAGAATCTTCTCGGTCTTGCCCGTATGGAACCAGATCGCCTTGGTGCCGCGTTCGGGATGGGTCCGCACGAGCGGATGGATCATCGGCCCGCCTTTCGCATTTTGTTGATCGCGAAGAATATCCGGGTTCCCGATGTCCGTGCGCGCGCTGCTAATCAACGTATTGGCGGTCTTCATGCCGTCGATCCGGGCTTTCCAATCATCCGGCAACGCTTCATAGGCGTCACGCATGTTGCAGACTCCCGTGCCGCCCCCGCTATCGGGTAATTCGACGGCGTATAGCATGGTGAATTTCGGCGGAAATTCCTGGTTCGTGTGGTCGGTGTGCCAAGTGGCGCTTTTCACGACCTTCGCCTGATTACCCTGACTGTCCTTGTTATGGTTGGACAAAGTGCTCACCATCGGCTCACCGGGCGCGAGGTAACGCCGGTTCTGGTCTTCCATAAGCTCGCCGAACAAACGCGCGGCGTTGGCGTATTGAGCGGGGGTGAATTTCTGATCGCGAATGACCAGCGCGACGTTATCGACCGCGGCGTCGTAAAGGCGTTGGCGGGTCTCTTCGTCGATGGGCTTGGTCAAATCGACGCCTGTCACTTCCGCGCCAATATGATCCTTGATCTTGGTGATCCGCATTACCGGTGTTTTGGCGAGCACGTTCATTGGTCGTTCACCTCACGTTGATAAAGCGCGATGCGTCGCTGAAAAGCGAGGTCAGCATCGCTCATGAACAAGGCTAAGCGCCCTTTTCTGCGCGTTCAAGAGCGTAATTCACGTAGTCCCTTTGGCATGGGTCCCTTTGTCACATTCAAAAATAATAAATTATCGTGATTGAATGTGTAAATTAACGTGCTGTGAATGGTCTGAAAATTACGCACTGATCCACGGTCGTATTTAAACAAAAGGGCCGCCCTGAATGTCTGCGCTTACAGTTCTCGCCGGGGCATTCACAGGCTTGCTGCTTGGGCTGCTTGGCAGCGGCGGTTCAATTGTCACGATGCCCGCCTTGATGTACCTGCTCGACATTGACCCGAAACCCGCCATCGCGATGAGCTTAGGGATTGTCGGCGCGACCGCGCTGGTTTCAGCCTTGCAGCATTGGTGGCGGGGTAATGTGAATATGCCGATTGTTCTGATATTCGGACTGTTCGGCGCGGCCGGCACCTTCATCGGCGCCAAAATCGGCGCGATCATGCCGGCGGAGCTGCAATTGGCGCTGTTCACCGCAATCATGTACGTCGCCGCGTATAAAATGCTCATGCCAAACCGGTCCGCACATTCAATTTCTCCCACCAATATGTCCCATATGAGACAACCAAATGTCGGACAGGGGAGCATGGCGGCGGCTATTCCCTTGCGCCACGGACCAATCGCCGTGCATGGCGTCACCGTCGGAATCTTGACCGGGATCGTTGGCGTGGGCGGCGGTTTTCTGATCGTCCCGGCCCTGGTTCTCCTCTCGAACCTGTCAATGAAGGAGGCCGTGGGCACCTCACTTCTCATCATCGCGATGAAGTCATTCGCCGGGTTCGCGGGCTACGCCGGATCGGTGCCGATGAACTTTGAGTTGCTGGGAACGTTCACCGCCGTCGCCATCGTCGGCGGCGTCGCGGGGGGCTTTGTCTCGCACAAGGTTCCCGGAATGATCCTGAGAAAAGGTTTTGCTGTTTTTCTGGTCGTGGTCGCGACGTATATCCTGTTCCGGGAATTCACCACCGGCTTGATATAAACGGCCCCCCACCGAACAAGCCCTTATTAATAAGTGGTTTATTCCAATTCCGATCCCGCCGCCCCGGTTTTCCAGATCAGGCTCAGGAAAACGGCTTTGGCGCGCGGCAGAACCAGCAGCGCCAACGCCACGGCGAAGGCGGGCCACACCGTCATCGACACCCAATCCGGCCAGGATGTGTATTTTTCGGCAAAGAAAATCGTCGGCACGGCGATATGGCCCACCACGAGGATCGTCAGCCAAGGCGCGCCGTCATCGGACCGGATATGCCCGAAAGCCTCACTGCATTCGGCGCAGCGATCAACCTGTTTCAAATACGACGCGAATAATTTTCCCCGGCCACAGTTGGGGCATCGCCCGAACAGCGCACGCGCCACGACGACTCCAAGTCCGGCTCGGCCACGCTGTTCTGCATTTTGCATCCCCGCATTTTCCATCAGGGGCGCACGCCTTTCGTGAACGGCGGCGACTTACTTGATGCGGCCTAGTCACCATCCAACAACGTGCGCAGATGTTCGTTCACCACGCCGGTGTGATGACGCGCGACCTTGCCGCTTGGCGCCAGGGCCTCATCATAGAAGAACGACGGCAGTTCATCGTCGCTTTCGGTGAAGCCTGCCTGGCGGTTGAAGTCCCATTCAAGCTTCAAGGCTTCACGACCCAGGTCCATATAGAAGGATGCATCGAAATTCGTGCCATGGGCGTCGTTAAGCGTATTGACGATCAGGTCCAAGTTCACGCTGGTCACAGAGCGTCCGAACAGACACAGGCCCAGCGAGTCGGCTGCCGCGCACGCGGTCTGGATTTCCAGGCTCGCTTCGGTCAGTTCCTCGGTCGACATCTCGGCGCTCTGGTGGCCGGGGATATTGCCCGTCGTGTGGTCGGCGCCCTGGGCGGTGACCATCATGGAAATGCCGGTGACCTCGATAACACGGGGGTCGTAGGCGCTGATACCCTGGTTTTTGATAACCGGCACACGGGCGACGTTGTAATGCGCCCCAACCCGCGCCGTTCCCTGGGCCAGAATGCGACCGCGTTCATTGCCTTGGCGTATGTCTTCAAGGGCGGCCATCATGAAATCCGTATCGCCGAATTCGCCTTCGCCCGCTTCCATCAGGACGCCCAGCATGGCGCCGACCTCGATGGTGTCGACGCCAAGGTCATTGGCGACATGGTTCGCCCGCGCCACGTCGTCGGGGTCCTTCAGGCCGCAATTGCTGCCCATCAGTCCCAGCGTTTCATATTCCATCGGCGAGACCATTTCCTCACCCTTGTCATCGACATAGACATTGCTGCACTGGATGAGACAGCCCGGCATGCAGGCGTGGGTCGTTTGGCCGCCGCGTTCGAGAGTCAATTCGCGGATATGGGTGCCTCCCAACTCCAGGGTCTCCTCGCTGGCTTCGACCAGCCGTCCGTCGCTGAAATTACGTGTCGGCAGACCGCCAAGCTGATTGGTCAGATCGGCGACCATCGCGGTGCCAAAATCGCTAAACGCCTTGATGGCGGGATCTTCGCGCAACAGCTTGCCGTATTCGCGCACGCCGCCCATGACTTTCTTGCGGTCATGGAAGGTCGGCATCTTGTTCATGTCGACGACGATGGCCTTGACCTTCTTGGAGCCCATGACCGCGCCGACGCCGCCGCGCGCGGCGATCCGTACGGGGCGGCCTTCCGGGTCGGGAAACGAAATACCGGAAATCAGTCCCTGATATTCGCCGACCGGGCCACACAAGCCCATGCTGATCTTGGGACCGTAATGTTCGAACAGCATCGCCGCCGTGTCGATATTGCCCTTGCCCAGAAAGGGGGTGGCGTCGTCATAGGAAATCTC
>JABJJH010000622.1 GCA_018660965.1 Rhodospirillaceae bacterium
CGGCGGCGCGATCCCGCGCCGTGCTGGGGTCCAGCCCCATCAGCACCATGTCGGTCGGGATGCCGCCAAGTCCAATGCCCCACTGGAAACGCCCGCGCGACAGATGGTCCAGCGTGGCCAGACGGTGCGCCAGATAGACGGGTTCATGCATGCCAAGCAAGGTCACGCCGGTGCCCATGACGATGCGTTTCGTCAGGGACAACGCCTTTGCGATCAACAGATCCGGCGCGGGGGCGTTTTCCCATTTTTCGGTGAAATGCTCCCCAAGCCACGCTTCGGCGAAGCCCAGCTTGTCAGCCAGCACCAGTTGGTCGATATCGCGATCATAACAATCCGCGACCGGTCGATAGGACGGGTGCAAGGGCATCATGAATAAACCGAGCTGCATAGCGGAAATCCTTAAAAGAATGTCTTACAAATGGGGTCGTCATGACAAAGGCTACAATTGTAACGCCGCGCCAGCCAGAGTTGATTTCGGACGGGTTTTTCCCTGATGTTAAAAAATTCAAGAATTCGACTCGAATTCTCGGGCGCGCGGTTTACACTTCAACTTCCAGTATGCTGATGGATAAGGAGGCTGCCAATGGCGACCGATGACCGCACCCCGATTTTCGTAGGCGTGGCGCAAGTCGAGCAACGCGAGGACGATCCAACCGCGGCCAGGGAACCGCTTGAGTTGATGGTGGAAGCCGTCGAGGCCGCCGCCGTGGATTGCGGCAACCCCAATATTCTAAAGGCCGCCGATTCGGTTCGCGTCGTGCGCGGCATCTGGGGCTATGGCAATCCCGCGCGCACCGTCGCGGAACGGATCGGGGCGTCCGGCGCGGAGACGGGGATAACCTCGCTCGGTGGGAATTACGTGCAATCGCTGACCAATCGCAGCTTCCTCGACATTCAAAGCGGTAAGAACGACGTCATTATCGTCACTGGCGGCGAATGCGGCCGCACGCAAGGCCGGGCGCTGAAGGCGGGCATTACGCTCGACTGGAACCCGCTGACCCGTGAACCCGGCGCGAACCCGACGACACGGGATGACGGCGATGCGCCGGATATGTTTCACGGCAGCAACAAGGTCACCCGCCATGAAGCGGAAATGAAGCGCGGGATCGCGCGGCCCATTCAATTCTATCCGATGTTCGAAACGGCCCTGCGCCACGCGAACGGGGAAAGCGTCGAAGGTCATCTCGAACGGGTGTCCGAGTTGTGGGCCGGGTTCAACCGCGTCGCCGTCGATAACCCCCATGCGTGGATTCGAAAGCCCATGAGCGCCGCCGACATCCGCACGCCGTCGCCTTCCAACCGCCCGGTCTCCTACCCCTATACAAAGCTGATGAATTCCAACAACAGCGTCGATCAGGGCGCTGCGCTCATTCTTACCTCGGTCGGGAAAGCGCGCAGCCTGGGCATCGCCGAGGATCGTTGGGTCTATCCTCATGCGGGGACGGAAGCCTGGGATCATCTCTACGTTTCGGAACGGGACAATTTGCACTCCTCGCCCGCAATTCGCTTCGCGGCGGCGAAACTATTCGACCTGACCGGGTTCGGCGTGGCGGATATGGATTTCATCGATCTGTACAGTTGCTTTCCTGCCGCCGTGCAGGTGTCCGCCAACGAAATTGGCATTCCGCAGGATCGTCCGCTTACCGTCACCGGGGGCCTGACCTTCGCGGGCGGGCCGTTGAACAATTACGTGATGCATTCGGTTGCGCGAACCGTCGATCTTCTCCGCGCGAAGCCGGGCGGCAAGGGGCTCGTCACCGCGAACGGGGGCTTGCTGACCAAACACGCACTGTGCGTCTATTCGACGGACGCCCCGGAACGGCCGTTCGCCTGGGCCGATGTGCAGGCCGAGGTGGATGCGACGCCGCGCCGCGCCGTGGCGGTGGATCACGACGGCGAAGCGACGGTCGAGTCCTATGTGGTCATGTATGGTCCCGACGGGGCGCCGGCGGTGGCGCACGCCGCTTGTCTGCTCGACGATGGCCGCCGAACCTGGGCGAATGTCAGCGATCTGGACACCGTCGGCGCGATGATGACCGAGGAATTTTGCGGACGCAGCGGCGCCATCGACGGCGCGGGAAATTTGCGGCTGGCCTAGATGGGTCAGTAGAATATTAGAGGGAGGTGAACATGAGTAAACGGGATTGGGTTGTCGATCATATCCGCCGGTATCAGGAAAGCGACGGCGCGGACGGGCATATCTGGCCGGGGCGCGACGGCAAGCAGGCCCTGACCTGCCTGTTGTTGACCACCACGGGCAAGAAATCAGGCGGCGAACAGACGACGCCGCTCATTTACGGGCAGGATGGCGACAATTATATCATCGTCGCGTCCACCGGGGGCGCGCCGGATCATCCCGATTGGTACTACAATCTGGCGGCCAATCCCGATATCACGGTACAGGTGCTGGCCGACCGCTTCAAGGGCACAGCGCGCACGGCGACGGGCGATGAGAGGGCGCGATTGTGGGAACTGATGGCGAAAATTTTCCCCACCTATAACGACTATCACCAGAGCGCGAAGGCGACCCGCGAAATACCGGTCGTCGTGCTGGAGCGGGCCTGAGCTACAGCAGCAATTCGGCCATCAGGCGGATCGATTCGGTGGTGGGAAAGCGCACCTGAAACGTCGAAACCGGCAAGGCCTGATAGCGCGTCAGGCGCTCGCGGATGCGGTCTTTTGGGCCACAGAGAGCCACCTCGTCGATGAAGTCGTCGTCAACGGCGGCGATGGCCTCGTCCTGCTTGCCGTCCAGATACAAAACCTGAATGCGGTCGGCCATATCGTCGAAGCCGAGGCGGCGCACATTGGCGTTGTGGAAGTTCACTTCCCGCGCGCCCATGCCGCCGATGTAACGGGCGTAGTAGGGTTTCAACCGGTCGCGGCATTCCTGGGCGTCGTCGCCGAACGACACCGGCACCGCAATGCATAAATCAAACGTATCGAACCCCTTGCCGTTCCCGGATTTGGCGAAGCCGTCTTCCAGAAGGGGCTTCATGGCGGGGAATTTTTCAGGCGAGAACATGCCGGGGATCACGCCGTCGGCGACTTCCGCCGCCAGCGTTATGTTCTTCGGTCCCATGGCGGCCAGATAGATCGGCAAATCGGCGCGGCCATGGGGGATGCTTTTCAACGGCTTGCCGAGACCCGTGGCGTCCGCGCCCCGGTAGGGAATCTGGAAATAGGCGCCGTCATGTTCCAGCGGCGCTTCACGGGCGAAGATTTGACGCATGATCGATATGTATTCCCGCGTCTGGCCCAACGGCTTGCCGAACGCCCGGCCGTGCCAGCCTTCGATGACCTGCGGGCCGGACAACCCCAGGCCGGGCCGGAACCGGCCGCCGGACAAATGGTCGAGGCTGATCGACGTCATCGCGGTCATCGCGGGCGTGCGCGCGCCGAATTGCATGATGCCGGTGCCGACGTGGATTTTCGTCGTGTTCGCCAGAATCCACGTCGCGGTGGTGACCGCGTCCGCGCCATAAAATTCGCTGGTGCGGACAATATCGTAGCCCAGGTTTTCGGCCTTGAGGATCATGTCGAGGTCGACGGTGACCCGTCGCCCGCTGCTGCCTGTCGTCAGTCCCAATCGCATGTCGGTGTTTCCCTGTCCTTTGAAAGCGACTGGCGCGACGCCGGTCACAGCACGCGATGCTATCCAAAAATCACGGCGTCACCAATGATTTTCGCCAGAACTGAAATACAGCAGCCCCGCCAACGCTTAAAGACGATAGACAGCGCCCAAATCGTAGCGCACGCAATGCGACGTCAACACGTCCAGATCATGCGACGCCTGGTCTGTATGGGCCTTGGGATTCGGCTCGAATTGGCAAAATTCAACACTGTCGTCGGGCGCCGCATCATCGTTCTTTTTCGACAAATCCCTTTGCGGCGCGGGTTTGAATTTTCTCGCTATCATTCGATAGTCTCCTGTTTCACCACCTGTACTTTGGTGGGTGAACAGGCCAATCGCATTGACCTACATCAAAAAATGAAAGCGGTTACTTCTTGCCGCGTGCCGCCAGGAATCCGTCGATGATGGCCTGCGCTTCGCC